>UREE01000005.1 GCA_900546825.1 uncultured Collinsella sp.
GGCAATGGCTCGAACGGCGGCAACCAGGCGGGCAAGCCCGCAGGCGACAAGGCCCAGGGCAGCAAGAAGAACGGTTCGGCGATTCCCAATACCGGAGACCAGACGGCGGCGACCGTCGCGACCGTCGGTGGTCTTGGCGCCATCATCGCCGCGATCGGCGCTTTCTTCCATCGTCGCAGCAAGGCTAAGTAGCCCCAGCAACAGCTAAGCAAGCGTGCCCGCCGTCCCACCCAAGGACGGTGGGCACGCTTTTTGAATGTAGGCAGAAAGCTCCGACCCTTCGGCCTTAATCTCGCAAAGCGTTCCGTCTCCCGCCGAACACATCAGCATCGGCGGCTATACTTGAATTATTTGCAGTTAAGGGTCGCGGATTGGCCGCGTCACCGCTCTCAACAGGAGGTCTTTGTTTATGGCAGATCAAAAGCCGGTTGTCGGGATCATCATGGGTTCCAAGTCCGATCTGGGCGTTATGGAAGGCTGCACCGCCGAGCTCGAGGCACTGGGTGTGCCCTATGAGCTCGTGATCGCGAGCGCGCACCGCACGCCGGCGAAGGTCCACGAGTGGGCTTCGACTGCCGCCGATCGCGGTATCAAAGTGATTATCGCCGCCGCCGGCAAGGCCGCTCACCTGGGTGGTGTCGTGGCTGCCTTTACGCCGCTGCCGGTTATCGGCGTGCCTATGAAGACGAGTGACCTGGGCGGTATGGATTCGCTGCTGTCGATGGTGCAGATGCCTTCGGGCGTGCCCGTGGCCTGCGTTGCCATCAACGGTGCCAAGAACGCCGCCATCTATGCCACGCAGATTCTGGGTGCTTGCGACCCCGAGTACCGCAAGGTTATCGAGAAAATGAAGCAGGAGATGGCCGACGCCTAGGCGTTCCGCCGTTTCACCGCAGTATAAGGAGAGCCATGTCCGATTATCAGGGAAAACGATTCAAGGCTTCTCAGATTCCCGATCCGTCGAAGCCGGGTGCTGCCCATGCGGCACAGCAGGGTCGGACATCCTCTCCTCAGCAGCCGCGCGCGCCGCGTTCCGTAACGCCGACGTCCCATCGCCGTCAGGATACGCCTGCTGCTTATCGCCCTTCGTCATACAGTACGGCCAAGAAGTCACCTCGCTCTTCGGCGCATACCGCGCCATCGAGCTATACCGAGCCGCTGCGCAAAAAGCGCCGCTCCGTCATTCCCATTCTGCTCATCATCATTGGCATTGGCCTGATCGTTGCTGCGGCCGCCATCTTTATTAATGCCCAGATTGGCTACAAGCAGGCGAGCGAGTCGTATCAAAAAATCGAAAAGCAATATGTGAGCGACAAGGACGCCAGCGGCGTGCCGATTATCGACTTCAACGCGCTCGCCCAGACAAATCCCGAGGTTGTGGGTTGGATTTACGCGCCCGGCACCAACATCAACTACCCCGTGGTGCAGACCAACAACAACTCCAAGTACCTCAACACGCTGTTCGACGGCACCGCCAATGCGTCGGGCGCCATCTTCTTGGATAGCGACGACACCGCGCCGGGCATGGTGGATCAGCAGACCACGATTTACGGCCATCACATGAATGACGGCTCGATGTTCAACGTGATTTCGAACACGACCGATCAGGCGACGTTCGACAGCATGGAATACGTGTACTACATCACGCGCGATGCGACGTATAAGTTGCGCCCGCTGGCGACCAAGGTGGTCGAGGACACGTATGCCAAGGCGCGCACGCCCAACTTTGAGGGCGATGACGGACTGAAGAATTACCTGTCCGAGATGCTCGACGGTGCCTCTGCCGTGGCGAGCGATGCCACCGACCGTGCCGCTTCGGCAACCAAGGTCGTAACACTTGTGACCTGTCGTTCACTGTCATTTAGCAATACGCGCGCCGTCATGGTGCTCACGCCGGTCGAGGAATAAAGTGTCCGGGAGTCCCGTCCCAAAAAGACTACCCTGGAAAGCAAAAGGAGAAATGATGTTTGAGAATGGCAAATCGATGCCTTCGGTTGATGCTTGGCTGCGCGAGGCCAAGGCCGATGCTTCGGCGGCTGATTGTGGGATGTACCTGACGCATAACGGCGTGGTGCGTGCGACGCCTAAGTCCGAGGCGCGTGGGGTCGAGACAGATGGTGTGGCGCCTGGACATAAGGTGGGCGGCATGGTGTTTGGCTTCGATGCCGAAAAGGTACAGGCCGCTATCGAGGCAACGCGCGCGATGCCGGGTATCGGCTATGTGCGCGTGTGGCTGGCGAGCGGCGAGCTCGCCGTAGGCGACGACATCATGCTCGTGCTCATTGGCGGGGACATTCGCCCGCATGTGGTCGATGCGCTGCAGGCGCTCGTCGGTACCATCAAAAATGAGTGTGTGAGCGAGGTCGAGCGCGAGGCATAGGGGCTTGCGTCGATAGAAGGGTCGCTTATAAAAATGCCCGCCGGTACGTGATACCGGCGGGCATTTTGCGTTTTGGGCGCGGTGGGCGCTACACGCGCGTCGCATCCTTGGGGCTCATGGTCATGCTCTGGAAGCGGTTCTCCATGTAGTCGTTATCGAAATATTTGCCGTAGAACTGCGCGACGGGAATATCCGGCTCCGTGCCGTTGACGCGCTGGTACCAGTAGTCGAGCGACTGCAGCGTCATGACGCCGTCGACCAGCATAATGACGGTAAAGATGACGGTAGCCGAGTAGCGACTCTTCCACGGAATCATGTTGATGAGCTTGAGCAGCCTCGGCAGCAGCAGCTTGATCCAGATAAGGCCGCCCAGGCCCCACAGACAGGCAAAGCCCGTGCAGGTGCGTCCGCCCGTAAGGACGGCGAGTGGGTCGGGCATGCCGAACAGCTTCATGTGCGAGTAGCTCCACGAGACCACGCCAAATGAGGTCTGCATAAACCAGCCCACGAACACCTCAAAGCTCGCGCCGAGCACAGCGCTTACCAGGAAAATGATGACGGGGTTCTTTTTATAGAAGCGGTTGAGCACCATGGTCATGAGTACGGCGCCAAAGCCATAGATGGGGCTGAAGGGACCAAACAGCATGCCGGCGCGGTTCTGGTAGACGCCCGGGTCGTCAACTGTCATATGCCAGATGTCCTCGGCGATCAGGCCGAGCACGCAGCAGACGAGGAATACCCAGAACAGGTTGAAGTAGTTGAGCTTGATGTAGCCCTCGCCGGTTTCATCGCGGCCGAGCATGCCCTCGGCGGCGGCGTCGCGGTCGAGCATCTCCTGCAGGCGGCGCTGCAGTTCGCGCTCCTGGCGAAGCGTAGGATCGACGGTGGCTGAAAGCGCGATGAGGATACCGAGCTGAATAGCGGGACGAAGCAAGAAGAGCCCGATACCTTGGAGCATCACGTCGACCAAAAGCTCGACGACGGTGAATGCAATAAGGATGTAGGACAGGCGGGCGGCGTTGCGGCGCTGGTTTTTGATAAGGTCCAGGCCAAAGATGATCAGGATGACGGCACTTGCCGCAGAGAGCATGATGCCGGCGACGATGAGTCCAACCGAGACCAGCATATTGTCGCCGAGCTTTTCGGCGGCGTTGCCGTTGATGAGCGCGGTGATGACCTGCCACATAAAGGCGGCGACCGACGGGAGTGTGCCCACGCCGGACAGGATGCACAGGACGGCGTACACCTTAATGATGAGGGGAATCTTCTTGACCTCCGTGGCGCTGGGGACGCTGGGGTCGAGTTCGTTTCGATCCATACAGAACCTTTCTCGCTTTGTCCTAGATTACAAGGATACGCCGCCGACCTGCCAAAAGACAGGACGAACGTCCCAATTGCAACTTTGTAATCCCCAACGGTGGACGCGGCGGCCATCTGGGGGGTGTTCCTATAGTTTTGTCAACTGGGAAATGCTCTCCGTGCGACCGAATCGCGGCATGCTGACGCCAAGCCATTAGGCCGGTGGGCTTCAGTCTGCTCGGTGCGTTTCGGCTAGGCTGCGTAAGGCACCCTGTCTCGCATGACCGCGTAGATGACCTTCAGTCTCTTTCGCGCCAGCGCCTTGAGCGCCTTGCCGTGCGACATGCCCCGCTCCCGGCACCTGGTGTAGTAGTCGCCCCATCTCCCCTCTGTCCGGGTAAGGCAGTTACATGAGAATATGAGCAGGTTCTTCAGCCTCTTGTTGCCTTGGCGCGATGCCGTCACCGAGGAGATCGAGGTTCCCGACTGGCGGTTGCGCGGCGCCAGGCCGCAGTACGACGCGAGCCTGTCGTGACTGGGGAAGTCTTCGATGTCGATGGAGATCGCAAGCTCGGAAGCGGTTTTGGGCCCGATGCCCGGCACCGTCAGGAGGCATCGGTAGGTATCGTCGCCCTCGAGCAGGGCGGAGATCTCCGCCGTGATCGCCTCGATCTCCGCCGAGTTCTCGGATATCCTGCGCGCGAGCAGTTTCACCGCCCGGTCCTCGGCGGCGACGACCGACGCATCCGGCCTTGTCGAGGAGGTTGTCGAGCGGACGAGGGCCTCGATCTTACCGCGCGCCGCCCCACGCGTGAGCGCCGCCGCCCTGCGGGGCCCGGCGTCGGCTACCGACCAGGCCCCGCCGAGGGATGCCATGAGCCTCAGCTGGGGCCCGTCGGACAGGTCGACCAGTGCCTCGAAGGCGGGGCACGATTCCAGCAGGATGCTGCGCAGCCGGTTCTTATTCCTAGTGTTCTCGCAGGTCAGGAAGTTCCTCTGGGCGGCCAGCGCCCTCGCCGCCGCAATCGTCGGACCCGGGTCTCCGACCGGCAGGAGCGCGTCGGGGATGCCAAGCGCCGTCTTCGCGATGACCATCGCGTCTCGCTCGTCGGTCTTGGCGTCGCCGGCGAAGAGCCTGGCGGCCCCGTGCGCCGCGAGTCCCGGCAGGTACGCCGCCGACATCCCGGCCGCCCTGGCGCGGGCGAGCGCGAGGGCGCCTATGTTGCGCGACTGGTCGACGACCACGAGCGCATCGGGGAAGCGGCCGAACAGCGAGTCCAGGTCGTCCTCCCTGTTCGCGACGGGGGTGCTCAACAGCACCTCGCCATCTCGAGTCGCGACGCATGCCCAGTGGGACGATTTCCCGACATCGAGCCCGATGACGGCTTCCGGCATTCTAATTGGTGCCACGGTGGTATCCTCCAATCGGTAGGCCGATCGGAACCCCTCCCCGCGACACCCACATTACCTGGCCGTGGCGCTTGCGCCCGGCAGTTTCCTATCAGTCGTCCGGAGCGGCGAGCGCCCCCGGTGGCAACACCCCCCGGGCCCTCTACGGGGCAGGGGCAGACGGCCATCCGGAGGCGCCCGATCGGCGGCCCCTCGGGGCTTGCCCGTATCGTAGGCAATGCGCCGAATGCTCGCCATCGAAATTTATCGATGGCCTATTTCAGACTGTAATGGGCGGGCGCTTGCACTGGACAGACCGATAAAATGTTTGGCCGCAAAACGGATTATTAGCTCGGTGGGCTTTTAAAAAGCGCTGCTCATGCGCTGGGGAGCGCGTCGCGCCGTGCGTATAATAAGGCGGGTAACGCCAAAATACGAGGCTCTGAGGGGATGCCATGTCTCAAGAAACCATCCGCGCGGCCGAGCGTGCCGCGGGACAGGTGAACGCCATGTCGACGTATGATCCGGACTCCGACCAGCTGCATGAGGAATGCGGCGTTTTTGGTGTGTGGGCACCCGATCGCGACGTGGCTCGACTGACGTACTTTGGCCTGCGTGCACTGCAGCACCGTGGCCAGGAATCGGCGGGAATCGCCGTGGGCGACGGCGGCACGGTTATGGTTCGCAAGGACCTGGGCCTGCTCGATCGCGTGTTCTCCAACGCCGACCTGTCAACGCTCTCCGGCCAGCTGGCTGTGGGTCACGTGCGCTATGGCACCGCTGGCGCCAAGAGCTGGGAAGCCTCGCAGCCACATCTCTCTACCATCAATAGCGTCATTATCGCGCTCGCGCACAACGGCACCCTCGTCAACACCGACGAGCTGCGCCGCCAGCTGATCGAGCTGGGCGTGCCGTTCCTCTCCAATTCGGATTCCGAGGTCGCGACCAAGCTTATCGGCTACTTCACCCAGCGTACAGGCCATCTGCGCGAGGGTATTCGCAAGACCATGGAACTCGTGCGCGGCGGCTACGCCATGACGCTCATCAACGAGCAGGCGCTCTACGCATTCCGCGATCCGCACGGCATTCGCCCGCTCGTGCTGGGCAAGCTGGTGGACGAGGGTTTGGACCAGGCCGATGCCGCAGCCGTTTCGCAGCTACCGTCGCAGGACGGCGCCGCGACGGTCGACTCCGCCGTCCGTGTCACGCGCGCCGGCGGCTGGGTCGTTGCTTCCGAGACCTGCGCACTCGACATCGTGGGTGCCGAGTACGTCCGTGATGTCCGTCCCGGTGAGATTTTGCGCATCAGCGCCGAGGGCCTTGTGTCCGAGCAGGGCGTGCCTGCCGCCGAAGAGCCTGCTAACTGCATCTTTGAGCAGGTCTACTTCGCTCGCCCCGATTCCATCATGAACGGCAAGAGCGTCTACGCCTGCCGCTATGACATGGGTCGTCAGCTGGCACATGAGGAGCCCGTCGAGGCCGACCTGGTCATTGGCGTGCCCGATTCCGGCCTGCCACCCGCGGAGGGGTATTCGCACGAGAGCGGTATTCCCTTTGGCGAGGGCCTTATCAAGAACCGCTACGTGGGCCGTACGTTTATCGAGCCCACGCAGGAGCTGCGCGCCATGGGCGTGCGCATGAAGCTCAACCCGCTGCGCGACAACATCGAGGGCAAGCGCCTGGTCGTCATCGACGACTCCATTGTGCGCGGCACCACCATGGTGCAGCTCGTCAAGATGCTGCGCAACGCCGGTGCCAAGGAGATTCATATTCGCATCAACTCGCCCGAGGTCATCTGGCCGTGCTTCTACGGTATCGATACCGACGTGCAGTCGCAGCTTATCAGCGCCAACAAGACGGTCGACGAGATTTGCGAGTATATCGGCGCCGATTCGCTGGCCTTCCTTTCGGTCGAGGGCCTGCTTAAGGTCATGCCCAAGGGCGGTTACTGCGATGCGTGCTTTACCGGACGCTACCCCGTGGCGATTCCCGAGAGCTTTGGCCGCGACAAGTTCATGGAGGGCTTTAAGCCCCGCAACCTGGACAAGCCGCTTCACTTTGACGACGACGCCGTGGTCGAGAAATACGACGACCGCAGCTGGGAAGAGGAACACGGCGAGGCCTAAAACCTGCCCTTTAGGGACAGGTTTATTTTGGTAGGTTTACCTGCTGTTTTGTTGATATGACGGCGCGTGCTGTTATGGCGCGCGCCGAAATGAACGCAACTATGAGCACCGTTTGGCACCCGCGCGTCGGACGGTAATGGGAGAGGAAGGCTCAGATGAGCGACAGCAAGCATGTGACGTATGAGGACGCCGGCGTCGATACCGCCGAGGGCGGCCGCGCCGTCGACGCTATTAAGCAGATGGTCAAGGACACCAACCGCCCCGAGGTTATCGGCGGCATCGGTGGCTTTGGTGGGCTGTTCTCGGCCGCCGCGCTTAAGGATATGGAAGACCCGATCCTGATCAGCGGTACCGACGGCGTCGGCACCAAGCTCGTGCTCGCCCAGATCATGGACCGTCACGAGACGGTGGGCCAGGACCTGGTCGCCATGTGCGTCAACGACATTTTGGCTTCGGGCGCTGAGCCGCTGTTCTTCCTGGATTACGTTGCCATTGGCCACATCGAGGCCGAGCATATGGCAAAGATCATCAAGGGTGTTGCCGACGGCTGCAAGCTCGCGGGCTGCGCGCTCGTGGGCGGCGAGATGGCCGAGCACCCCGGCGTCATGGCTCCGGCCGACTACGACCTCGCTGGCTTTACCGTGGGTGTTGTCGATCGCCCCAAGATGCTCGACCCCGCGAACGTCCGCCCCGGCGATGTCATCCTGGGCCTGCCCTCCACCGGCGTGCATTCCAACGGCTACTCGCTCGTGCGTAAGGTCATCGGTGTCGACGGCATCAAGCCGGGCACGCCCGAGGCTGCCGCTAAGGCCGAGGAGCTGAGCCGCCCGCTCGAGGAGCTCGGCGGCGCTTCGCTGGCTGACGCCCTGCTGGCTCCCACGCGCATTTATGTGAAGCCGATTCTTGAGCTGCTGCGCGGCGGCGCCAACGTGCATGCTATCGCCCACATCACCGGCGGCGGTATTACCGAGAACCTCAACCGCGCGCTTGCCGACGACGTCGACGCCGTGGTCACCCGCAACGGCGCCGAGATGGGCTGGGATGTTCCGCCCGTCATCACTTACGTGTCGCGCCAGGCCGAGCTCGCGCCCAACGAGGCATGCAAGACCTTCAACATGGGCGTCGGCCTGTGCCTGATCGTCGCCCCCGAGGACGAGGCCGCGGTGACCGAGGCCCTGGTCGCGCTGGGCGAGAAGCCGTTCCGCGTGGGCGAGTGTGTCGAGGGTTCCGGTAAGGTCGTGTACTCCGATGAGCGCTAACGAGCAGATGGCTGCCGCCGAGGTCCTGGCTTGGGACCCGTATACCCGTCCGACCGGCACCGATACGGCTGAGCCGCTCAAGATTGGCGTGCTCATCAGCGGTTCTGGTACCAATCTGCAGGCGCTGATCGACCTGGTCGCCGCAGGCAAGCTCAACGCCTCGATTGAGCTTGTGGTGTCGAGCCGTCCTTCGGCCAAGGGCCTACAGCGCGCCGAGCGTGCGGGCATCCAGACGCTCACGCTGTCCAAGGATATCTATGCCGACCCCATCGCGGCTGACGAGATCATCGCGCATGAGCTGCTCGAGCGCGGCTGCGAGTACGTGGTGATGGCCGGCTATATGCGCATGGTGCACACGCCGCTGCTGGCGGCGTTCCCCAATCGCGTGGTCAACCTGCATCCGGCGCTGCTGCCGAGCTTTACCGGTGCCCATGCGATTGACGATGCGTTTGCTCGCGGCGTCAAGGTGACCGGCGTGACCGTGCACTTTGCCAACGAGATCTACGACAACGGCCCCATCATCGCCCAGCGTGCGCTGGCTGTTGAGGAGGGCTGGGATGTTGACACGCTCGAGGAGCACATCCACGCGATTGAGCACGTGCTGTATCCTGAGGTCGTGCAGATGCTCGCCGACGGCCGCGTCCACGTGCTGGAGAGCGGCAGGGTGGCAGTTGACCCGGCGCGCTAGTCGCTTGAAAAAGGGTCTTCTTGGTTTCCTTGAGATGTAAAACCTTCATCAGAACCAAGAAATCTGATAGGGCCTCGTCCGTGCTCGGACGGGGCCCTTTTGTGTGGCCTAACAGGTTTGCTATACTGCTAGCACGTAGAAAGGAGCCGCTATGGGAACGGCAAAGGTGCAGCTCAACACACGAATCGATCCTATGCTCAAGGCTGGTGGCGATGCGGTCCTGACTCGCAATGGATTGGGGCCGAGTGATGCCATTCGCGCGCTTTGGGCCTATCTTGTCGAGCATCAATCGTTGCCGGGATTTATGCTGGCGGATAAGCGTGAGATGCCCCGTGCGGAGAGCCTGGCCGAGCAGGGGTGTGGCCTAGCTTTTTCCTCGTTGGGGCTAAGCACTTCGGATTTTGCGCCAGCTGAATCTTCGTCGGACAACTGGGATGCTGTACGCGATGATATGTATGACGCGATGATTGCCGACATCGAGGCGAATTGCCGATGATTGAGGCAAAGCATCTCTTGGTAGATACGAACGTTTGGCTTGATTATTACCTGCAAGAGGGGGCATTCGGCGAAGCGAAGAGATTGGTTGAACTGGCCGAGACGGGAAAGATTGACCTTCTGTACGCGCCAACGACGGCAAAGGACGTGTTCTATATTTTGCCTCGGCGACTAGCCCGGCGGAATGTGAATGGGATTAACGTGTCGTTTGCCTCGGCGTCATGGGCCTGCATTGAGCACATGATGCAGGTGGCAACCACCTCTCCGCTGTCGTTGGCGGAGTGTGAGATGGCACGAATGCTTGGCAAGCGTATGCCGGATCTTGAAGACAACCTCATCATTGCTTCGGGCGAGACAGCAGATGTTGACTACGTGGTCACGAGCGACCGGCGCATGTTGGAGGCGATGCCCGAGGTTTGCCTGACGCCCGCGCGTGCACTCGAGATGATCGGGATCCTCGACTAACCTTGTCTGTCTGGTTTCGCTATCATATGGGGCAATGTGAACCCCATGCAACTTTGGAGGACGGTATGGCGGATAACGCCGAGGCGCTTTTCTCGCCTGAGCTGGTGTTTTTTGATTGGGAGTGTGCGACGCCGGGCGAGGTGTTTGCGCGGCTCGAGGGCGAGCTTGCCCCGCGCGGCTACATTGCCGAGGGTTGGCTCAGCGCCGTCCGCACGCGCGAGGATGCCTATCCCACGGGTCTCGCTATGCCGGCTGCAAACATCGCCATTCCGCATACCGATCCGGGATTTGTGGCCAAGCCCTATATCGCGGTGGTAAAGCCCGCCGCACCTGTGACGTTTAATGCGATGGCGGGCATGGGCGCCCCGGTGCCGGCGCAGATCATCATCAATCTGGGCATTGCAGAGCCAGGCGGCCAGGTCGAGGCCCTGCAAGCGCTTATGAATATCTTTATGGATGCCGACGCTGCAGCCGATGTACTCGGCCAGACCACGCCGCAGGGCATGGTCGACGCCGTCCGTCGCCACTTTTAAGGCCGGCACTGGGAGACTGTCCCTAACCGCCGGCAGAGACGATATGAGCAGGACATAAAAACATTGAGAGCCCCTGCTGCATGAAGGACCGCGGATTAGGCCGACAATGGTGAGTGTCTAATTCAGCCGCGGCGGCCACGCCGCATTCATGGAAGGGGCTCCCATGCTCGATACTACCACCTTCGTCGGCCTCGACGTCCACGCCCGCTCGATAAAGGCCGTCTCCCTCGACGTCATGACCGGGGAGGTGCGCGCCGCGACCTTCGGCTACGACGCCGGCGCCGTCGCGGAGTGGGTCCGCTCCGTGGACCCCGGGGCCAGGTGCGTGTACGAGTCCGGGGTCACGGGCTTCGACCTGCAGAAGAGGCTCTCCGGCCTGGGGGTCGACTGCGTGGTCGGCGCCGTCTCGAAGATGATCAAGCCCAGCGCGGACAGGCGCAGGAAGAACGACCGCAACGACGCCGAGTTCCTCGCCCGCATGCTGTCGGTCGGCAACGTGGTCGAGGTGTGGGTCCCCGACGACGAGTGCGAGGCCGCCCGCGACCTGACCAGGGCGCTCGAGGACGCGAGGGACGACCTCTCGCGCTCGAAGCAGCGGCTCTCCAAGTTCCTGCTCAGGCACGGGCTCGTCTTCGACGAGAGGACGCCCACCGGCCGCAGGAAGGGCAACTGGACCCGGGCGCACTGGTCCTGGATCGAGTCGATAAGGTTCGCGGAGGGGGCCGACGAGGAGGTGCTCGCCTACTACGTCGACGCGGTCAGGCGGGCGGCGGAGGAGAAGGCGAGGCTCGAGGGGCTCGTCGAGGGCGAGGCCCGCAAGCCCAGGTGGAGGAGGAGGGTCGACTCCCTGCGCTGCCTCAAGGGCGTCGACACCGCTTCCGCCGCCGACCTCGTGTTCGAGGCCGGCGAGTTCTCCAGGTTCAGGAACGCCCGCTCGTTCGCCGCGTGGGTCGGCCTGACGCCCTCCGAGCACTCCAGCGGGGAGAGCGACCGCAGGGGCGCGATCACCAAGACCGGCAACAAGCACCTGAGGAAGACGCTGGTCGAGGCCGCGTGGCACTACCTGACGTGCTCGGGGCGGCCGAAGGACCTCGCCAAGGGCCAGGCCCCGGACCGGGGCGCCCGGAGGCATGCCGCCAAGGGCGTGCGGAGGCTGGTCGAGAGGCGGGAGGCGCTGCTCGCGCGCGGGGTCCACGGCAACAAGGCGAACGTGGCCACGGCGCGCGAGCTCGCCTGCTGGGTGTGGGCGGTCGGCCTCATGGCCGAGGAGGCGTAGGGGGCCGGTCCCCCGCACATAAGCCGATCACCCCGGAAGCGGTTCGATCCGAAGCCGTTGAGGCGAACCTCAGGTCCCTTTTCTGCGAGCGCCCAGGGCGCCACACGCGTGCACAGACTGTCGGTTCGACGAAGAAGCCTCAGCCGTAGCAACGGATTGCCCAGCGAGAGATCGCCACGGGCGGATATTAAACTGCAAAGACGAGCGTCGGGAAGACACGCCGAGGTCGCCGCGGACGGGTTGATATAGGGAGAGGGCCTGACCCCATATCGTTGGGGCCAGGCCCGATTTTGCCTCTTGACAATGTCCTGCTCATATTAAAAGGAACGTCCCTAGCTGCCGACTGCCAGACCTGTCCCCTTTGCACCAAAATGGTGCAGATTAACCTGTCCCCCATGCACCAGGTGTGTCGCGGGGGCTGCGTTGTGACACAATGGCGTTTGTTCGATTCGTGATGCGAAAGGCCAAACATGGCAAATAAGAAAAAGAACTCCGAGGCCGCGCCGACGCCCGAGCAGCAGACTCGCGCTGCCTCCAGCTCTCGTAAGAAGCAGCGCAAGACGTACGTGTCTAAGACCGTCAAGATTGTTCTGGTGGTTATCGGCGTGCTGGCAATGTTGCTTTCCGTCTCGGCCATGGCGTGCTCCGGTCTTATGTCGCAGACCGAGGACACCTCGGGCTACAAGCTCACCGGCGGCGTTGCCGCCACCATCAACGGCACCAACCTCACCGAGGATACCGTGACCAAGCAGATCATGAGCATGCGCACGTCCTATGGTTATACCAAGGACAAGGATTGGGCGCAGTACCTGGTCAATAACGACCTTACGCCCAAGAAGTATCGCAAGCAGCTCATCGATTCCTACACGCAGCAGATTCTGCTTCAGCAGGCGCAGAAGGAAAACGGCGTGACGGTGTCGGATGAGGAGGTCGAGAAGGCTTGGAAGGACGCGTGCAAGAGCGCGGGCGGCGCCAAGACCTTTAAGAAGACCCTTAAGACCTACGGCTACACCGAGGACACCTATAAGAGCTCGCTCAAGGAGAGCCTGGCGCAGCAAAAGCTCAAGGAAGCCGTGGCGCCTACCAGCAAGCCCGAGGACAGCGAGATCGTCGATTACATCAACGAGAACCTGTCGAAGTACAACGATGCCCGCCGCTCGTCGAACATCCTGATCAAGGTCGATTCCGACGCATCCGACGAGGACAAGGCTGCCGCCAAGGCCAAGGCGCAGGAGTGCCTGGACAAGATTAACTCCGGCGAGCTGAGCTTCGAAGACGCCGTGAAGCAGTATTCCGACGACACCGGTTCCAAGGAGAAGAAGGGCGACGTGGGCTGGGACAAGCTCACCACCTTCGTCGACAGCTACCAGACGGCACTCGAGGGGCTCAACAAGGGCGATGTGAGCGATGTCGTCGAGTCGACCTATGGTTACCACATCATCAAGTGTACCGACTACTTCCATGTCGATAGCCAGGTGGATAACATCAAGCAGGTACCTAAGGACATCAAGAAGTATGTCTCCAACGTGGTGAAGACGCAGGCAGAGAGCACTGCGTACAGCGAGTGGCTGGAGCAGTACAAGAAGGACGCCGACATCACCGTTAACCCCATGCCCAAGGACGTGCCGTACAACGTCAGCCTGAAGGGCGTCACCAAGAGTTCGACCGACAATTCGTCGACGACTGAGTAATCATGGGGCGGTGCCCGCGTGAGTGCCGCCCACGCTATCGAGGAGGATTTGAAGATGACCAACGAAGAGCTGCAGAAGGAAATGATCGCGGCCATGAAGGCCAAGGACAAGGTTCGCCTGTCCATCATTCGCCAGGTCAAGGCCGAGGTGAAGAATATCGAGGTTAACGAGCGCCGCGATGTGACCGAGGAAGACGTCAACAGCATGATCAAGCGTCTGATTAAGCAGACGAGCGAGACGCTGGAGATGTCCATCAAGGCCGGCACCGACCAGGAGCGTACCGACAATCTGACCGAGCAGGTCAAGATTCTGGAGAGCCTGCTGCCCGCGCAGGTTTCGGGCGAGGAGCTCGAGGCCCTGATCGAGCAGGTTATCGCCGAGCTGGGCGCTACTTCCAAGAAGCAGATGGGCCAGGTCATGGGTGCACTCGGCAAGGCCACCGGCGGCAACTTCGACAAACCGGCCGCGGCAAAGATCGTCGGCGCCCGCCTCGCGTAGGGGCCGAGCGGTACACAGTTGAGGCTGAGGGGGCGTGACCATTGCGGTCGCGCCCCTTTTTGCTGGGCTGGGCAATCATTGGGGACAGACTTAAATGAATGCCCAATGAGCGGGCACTCATTTAAGTCTGTCCCCAATGAGTGGGTTAAAGGTTGCGGGTTCTTTACGGGAATGTAGTGTGGGCTGCGGAAACGTGGTTCTTTCCGTACAATAGTTCAACTCGTGTAAACGCAGGGAAGGGACATTCATGGCAGACATGATCGAGATCAAGCATCTCAACAAGTACTTTGGCGACCTGCATGTGCTCAAAGATATCAACCTCACCGTCAAGCGCGGCGAGAAGCTCGTAATGATCGGGCCCTCTGGTTCGGGTAAGTCGACGCTCATCCGCTGCGTCGATTATCTTGAGGAGCCCACGTCGGGCGAGGTCATCATCGACGGTACGCCGCTCACCAAAAAGAATCACCTGGAGATGGCCCGCAAGTACAGCTCCATGGTGTTTCAGCAGTTCAACCTGTATCCCAACATGACGGTGCTGGGCAACCTGACGCTCGCGCCCGTCAAGCTGCAAAAGAAGAGCAAGGAGGAGGCGACCGAGATCGCCATCGCCGCGCTCAAGCGCGTTGGCATGGCGCATAAGGCCGGCGAGTATCCGCAGAACCTCTCGGGCGGTCAGCAGCAGCGTATCGCCATCGCCCGTGCCCTGTGCACCAAGCAGCCCATCATCCTGTTTGACGAGCCGACCTCGGCGCTCGACCCCGAGATGGTCCAGGAAGTCCTGGACGTTATGATTGAGCTCGCGCAGGAGGACATCACCATGATCTGCGTGACGCACGAGATGGGCTTTGCGCGCCAGGTGGCCGACCGCGTCATCTTTATGGAGGACGGCCGCATTCTGGAGGAGGGCACACCCGAGCACTTCTTCGATAACCCCGAGAACCCGCGCTGCCGCGAGTTCCTGTCCAAGATTCTGCACTAGGCGCGGTGATGGACATGACGGATATGACGAGGGCGGCCGTGTCGCGCCGTCACTTTTTGCAGCTGGCTGGCGCCGGCATGCTTGCGCTGACAGGGACCGCGCTTACCGGTTGCGGCAACTCCACCAGCGGCGATGGCTCCGACAAGGGGTCCAAGCTTGCGGCCATCAAGTCGCGTGGCCATCTGAATGCCGGCGTTAAGAAGGACGTTCCCGGCTACGGTTATTACGACACCGCCAAGGGCCGCTTTGAAGGCATGGAAGTCGATTTGTGCTATCAGATCGCCGCTGCCGTCTTTGGCGTGAGCTATAAGGAGGCCCGCGCCCAGGAGCTTGTCGAGTTTACCGACGTGACGCCCAAGACGCGTGGCCCGCTGATCGACAACGGCCAACTCGATGTGGTCGCGGCGACCTACACCATCACCGACGAGCGCAAGAAGAGCTGGGATTTCTCGACGCCGTACCGCACCGACTACGTGGGACTCATGGTCAAGAAGCGTTCGGGCTTTACCTCGATTGAGGACCTGGACGGTAAGGTTATCGGCGTGAGCCAGGGCGCCACCACGCAGGGCCTGATCGAGCAGATGATCAAGGACAACGGCTTTAGCTGCAAGCCCGAGTTTAGGGCCTTTAGCGGCTACCCCATCATCAAGAGTTCGCTCGACGCCGGCAATATCGACGTCTTTGCCATGGACCGCTCCACGCTGGCCGGCTATATGAATGAGACCGTCGAGCTGCTGCAGCCCGAGGTCAAGTTTGGCGAGCAGGGCTACGGCGTGGCGACCAAGAAGGACTGCGACCTTTCGGCCGTGGTCGATCAGGTGGTCTGCGATCGCCTGGCCGACGGCTGGCTCGATCAAGAGGTCAAGACCTGGGGTCTTGTGTAGGCGCATCGTCCAAGGAAGGAATCAAATGCTCGAAGGATTGTTTGACGCCGACCGCTGGTCGACGACATTTCAAAACATGGGGCCCTTCTGGGAGGGCTTTGGCGTGACGCTGCAGGTGGTCGTTGCCGGCCTGCTGCTGTCGCTGGTGCTGGGCACGCTGCTGGGCGTGTTCTCTACCACTCGCTCGCGCGTGCTGCGCGCCATAAGCCGCGTGTACGTGGAGTTTTACCAGAACACCCCGTTGCCCGTGCAGGTGCTCTTTATGTACATGGCCGGTCCGCAGTTTTTGCAGGCCATAACCGGTGCCGACCAGCCAGTGCGCATCGCGCCGTTCGTGCTGGGCTTCTTGGGCGTGGGTCTGTATCACGCGGCCTACATTTCGGAGGTCATCCGCACCGGTATCGAGGCGGTTCCGCGCGGTCAGATGGAGGCGGCCCAGAGCCAGGGCTTCACCCGTGCGCAGGCATACTGGTACATCGTACTGCCCCAGACGTTCAAGATCATTCTGCCGCCGCTGTGTAACCAGGCGCTCAACCTGGTCAAGAACACGTCGGTGCTGGCGCTTGTGGCCGGCGGCGACCTTATGTACCGTTCCGACAACTTTGTGAGTCTGTACGGTTACCTGCAGGGATACATCGTCTGCTGCCTTATGTACTTCATCATCTGCTTTCCGCTCGCCATGCTGGTGCAGTGGCTCGAGCGCCGCTCCAAGGAGCGTCCGCGCGGCGTGAGCCTGGCCGAGCTGGGGCTCGACAACGTAGAGGAGGCCTAGCGCATGGAAATCTTCAACGCGACCAACCTGCTCTACATTTGGGGCGGCTTTGTTAAGACGATCGAGATCTCGGCGCTGTCGATCTTTTTCTCGCTCATCTTTGGCACGGTGCTGGCGCTCGTTAAAAGCTATGCGCCTCGCCCATTCCGTATTTTGGTGAGCGCCTATATCGAGCTGTTCCGCTGCACGCCGAACCTGCTGTGGATCCTGTTTATCTACTTTACAGTGCAGGGTTTGGACATTGTGATTTCGACCATTGCCTTTACGCTGTTTACCAGCGCTGTTATGGCCGAGATTGTGCGCGGCGGTCTCAACTCGATTCCGCGCGGCCAGTTTGAGGCGGCGCAGAGCCAGGGCTTCGGCTTCTTTGCCACCATGCGCTACATCATTCTGCCACAGACGTTTAAGACGATCATTCCGGCGCTGTTTAGCCAGTGCACGACCGTCATCAAGGACAGCTCGTATCTTTCGGGTATTAACGTGGCCGAGCTCATGTACACGGCAAACGTCGTGATGGCCCATGCGATCGACCTGTCGCAGGTGCTTATGCTCTACGGCCTGGTGTTTGCGATGTACTTTGTGCTCAACTTTGGTATTTCGCTGCTGGTTCGAGCTTACCAACGCCGCATCGTGGCCGCATAGTCCTGCTTCCCCAAGCACGGCACCTTGCCCCTCAATCGTCGCTTGCGTACATTTAGTACGCGGCGCTCCTCTTTCGGGGCAGTCTGCCGCACTTGGGAAACCAGGACGGTCGTAAGTGACAAAATGGGAATCAGGAATCGCCTATTTCTCATTTGTTAGAAAGGAATCGCGATGAGCGATCTGGAGAACAAGAAGAGTCCTGTGGTCATTACCATCGCGCGCGACTTTGGTGCCGAGGGCCACGAGATTGGACGCATCCTCGCCAACGAGTTGGGGATTCCGCTGTACGATAACGAGCTGCTGGTGCGTGCGTCGCTGCGCGCGGGCGAGTCGCTCGACAAGATGGCCGCCTACGACGAGCGTCTGGCCGTGGAGAACATGGCGTTCCTGCCCGACCGCTACGACGCGCGTTCGTACTCGGACAAGTTGTTCCAGAAGATGAGCCAGGTGATTTTGGACCTGGGCGAGACCGAGAGCTGCATTATCGAAGGCCGCCTGTCCGATTACCTGCTGCGTAACAACCCCAACCACATTGCCGTATTGGTGACCGCTCCTTTTGAGGACCGCGTCGAGATTGTGCGCAAGAAGCGTGGCCTTAATAAAAAGAAGGGCGCCAAGCTGGTCAAGCAGCAGCAGAAGGCGCGCGAGGCGTTCTATAAGCGCTACAGTGCCGGAAAGTGGAAGATGACGAGCGGCAAGGATATCGTCGTCAACCGCGCCAAGCTGGGCCGCGAAGGCTGCAAAGACGTCATAGCCGCTGCCTACCGCTACAAAGTGGCTCAACTCGAAGGCTAGCCGACCAAAAACCACCACAAAGGGGACAGGCGCCTTTGTGGTGGTTTTTGTTTTAGGCCGAGGGGAAGGCCTTGGCGGCAGTGCCTATCCTCGGCTTTTGCATAGTCTCGATCTGTAACACCAAGCCAGCGAAAATGGCTCTAACTGTTACAGATTGAGATGAACCGTTCGGCCGTCAGCCCAACGTCTTGATCTGTAACACCAGGCGGCATATTTGGTCTCTAACTGTTACAGATTGAGATGCAGCGTGGCCGGCCGGCACAATATCTCAATCTGTAACAACTGCAGGGCTCAACGGACTCCAGCTGTTACAGATTGAGACAAAACGACCGGGCAAGTCCCAAACCACCACAAAGGTGCCTGCCCCATCGTGGTGGTTTGGGCGGCCGGCATGGAAAAAGTCCCCGCCGGGCGTGTGCTCGACGGGGACCTTGCCGTTTGGTGGCTAGCACTGCAGGTGATTACTCGCCCAGCAGGCTCTTGGTGATGGAAGCGGCGGCCTTCTTGCCGGCGCCCATCGCCAGAATGACCGTAGCGGCACCGGTGACGATGTCGCCGCCGGCCCAGATGCGGGGATCGGTGGTCTGGCCGGTCTCCTCGTCGGCAACGATGTAGCCCCACTTGTTGAGCTCCATCTTGCCGCCGATCTTGGCAGCGAAGGGGTTGGCGTTGGTGCCGATAGCCGAGATCGCGACGTCGCAGGGGATCTCCTCGATGGCGCCCTCGATGGGCACCGGGCGACGACGGCCGGACTCGTCAGGCTCGCCGAGCTCCATCTTCTGGACCTTGACGGCGCACACGGAGCCGTCCTCGCCAGCGACAAACTCGAGCGGGGAGACGAGCGGCAGAACCTCGACGCCCTCGGCCTTGGCGTGGTGCAGCTCGGCGCGACGGCAGGGCATCTCGTCCTCGGTACGACGGTAGGCGATGATGGCGTGCTCGGCACCCAGGCGCTTGGCGGTACGGACGGCGTCCATAGCCACGTTGCCGCCACCAAAGACGACGACGTTCTTGCCGTGCTTGGTGGGGGTGTCGTACTCGGGGAACTTGTTGGCCTTCATCAGGTTCACGCGGGTGAGGTACTCGTTAGCGAAGAAGACGTTGGGCAGGTTCTCGCCGGGGACGTTGAGGAACTTGGGCAGGCCAGCGCCGGTCGCCACGTAGATGGCGTCGAAGCCCTGCTCGAACAGCTCCTCGGCCGTGGCCATGTTGCCCACGACGGAGTTGTACTCAAACTTGACGCCCATGTCCTCCAGGCCGTCGATCTCGCGCTTGACGACTGCCTTGGGCAGACGGAACTCGGGGATGCCGTAGACCAGCACGCCGCCGCCGGTGAAGAAAGCCTCGAAGACGGTGACGTCAAAGCCGTTGCGGGCGAGCTCGCCGGCACAGGTGATGCCGGACGGGCCGGAGCCGACGACGGCGACCTTCTTGCCGTTCTTGGGGGCCATCTTGGGCGTGGAGGCGAGTTCGGGGCGATCACCCAGGAAGCGCTCGAGCTGGCCGATAGCCACGGGCTCGGACTTCTTGCCACGGATGCACTTACCCTCGCACTGGTTCTCCTGCGGGCAGACGCGGCCGCAGATGGCGGGAAGCATGGAGTCCTCGCGGATGGTATCGAGAGCGCCGCCGAAGTCCTTCGCGCGGATCTGCTCGATAAAGCGGGGGATGTTGATGTTGACGGGGCAGCCCTCAACACAGAACGGCTTCTTGCAGTTGAGGCAGCGCTCGGCCTCGGCCAGCGCCATCTCCTCGGTGAAGCCCTTATCGACGGGGCGGAAGTCGCAGGCGCGCTCGGCAGCCGGCTCCTCGTTATCGGGGGTGCGGGGCGACTTCATATCGGCAACGAAACGACCGTTAACTAGTGGCATGCGCAGCTCTTTTCCTCATAGGCCTTGAGGGACTCGCCCTCTTCGGAACGGTAAGCGGCCTGGCGGGCACGAAGGTCATCCCAGTCGACCAGGGTGGCATCGAAGTCGGGGCCGTCGACGCAAGCGAACTTGGTCACGCCGCCCACCTCGACGCGGCAGCAGCCGCACATGCCGGTGCCGTCAACCATGATGGGGTTGAGCGACGCGGTGATGGGGGTGTCGTACTTCTGGGCGGTGAGGGTCGAGAACTTCATCATCGGAACGGGGCCGACGCAGAAGACCTGGCTCACGGCCTTGTCCTGCAGCAGGCGCTCCAGCGGAGCGGTGACAACGCCCTGCTCGCCGTAGGAGCCGTCGTCGGTGGTGATGTGGATGTGGTCCTCGTCGAGGAGCTCGCGGAACTGGTCCTCCATGAGCAGGAGGTCCTTGGTGCGGGCACCCATGATGGCGTGCACCTCGTGGCCGGTCTCGACCAGGTGCTTGGCGACCGGGAAGGCAATTGCCAGGCCGACGCCGCCGCCAATGACGGCGCAGGGGCCCTCGGCCATCTCGGTGGGAACGCCCAGCGGGCCCACGACGTCGCGCAGTGACTCGCCGGCCTCATAGGTGGAAAGCATCTCGGTGGTCTTGCCGATCACCATGAAGATGAACTCGACCCAGCCCTCGTCACCGTTCCAACCGGCCAGGGTAAACGGGACACGCTCGCCCGTCTCGTTGGCGCGAACCATGAGGAACTGTCCAGCGTGCGCATGCTTGGCGATTGCGGGCGCCTCGATGCGGAACTTGAACACCTTCTCCGAGAACTGCGTCTTCTCCAGGATCTTATACATAGAACCCCTCTCTTGTTAGGGCGGCCGAACCGTGCCTCCACGGAAATGGACGGCAGCCCGAGTAAAACCGTACGCGCACAGGCGTTGTGCAGACATACGGTGCAAATTATACCCTCATGGACATGCTGTTTACGTGTGTCTTCGGCGGTTGGGAAAAGGGCTTATCCACTTCGTCCTGCCGAATAGGGGCAGGTTTATTTTGGTCAGTTTTATCAGGTAAAACAGCAAAGGGGGCCGGCCTCGGGTTGTGATGAGGCCGGCCCCCTTTGGGGCGCTATGCGTGTATGGCGGCGCGCGGTTTATCGTGATGCCGCAACTGGGGCGTTTCCGCAGGTAAAACCTGCCAAAAAACCTGCCCCTAAATGATAGGTTTTAGTGCTTGCCGTTGGCGGAGGCGGCACCGTTGACGTGGTCGCGGGCATAGACCACGCCGTGCACGATCGCCAGGCCGGCGGCGTCGGCCGCGCGGGCACAGGTGTCCTGGAAATCCTCGGCCTCGCGGGCGCGCAGCTGCTTAAGCACGTAGTCGGCGACGGCCATCTTGCCGGGAGGGTTGCCGATGCCGGTGCGGATGCGGCTGAAGTCGCGGCTGCCCATCTTGTCGATGATGGAGCGCAGACCGTTGTGGCCAGCATGGCCGCCGCCCACCTTAACACGCACGTCGCCGGCGGGAATATCGAGCTCGTCGTGGATGACGAGCAGCTCCTCGGCCTTGATCTTGTACTCGCGGCAGAGCTTGGAGATGGGGCCGCCCGAGGTATTCATGTACGACTGCGGCTTGACCAGTACAATCTGGCGCTTACCGCCCTCTTCCTCGGGATCGTTGATGTTGATGAGCGCGACCTCGGCGCCGGCCTGGTTTTTCCAGTACGTGACGCCGGCCTGACGGGCCAGCTCGTCAATCGCCTTAAAGCCGGCGTTGTGGCGGGTTTCGGCATATTCCTCGCCCGGATTGCCAAGTCCGGCAACCATGCGAATCTTAAGCGGCTGTGCAGCTGCCATATTTGTCCTTCCGTTACACATAAAAGTTTAATCAACGACAAAGGCTACCACGCCCGCCGAAGGCGAGACTTCGTTTCAGCGAAATCCCACCAGACAAAAGCGCGGCCGCGGCAGAGCGAGCCGTCGGAACAGAAGAAACCCCCGCGCGGCCTTTGCGAAGCAAGGGGGAGCGCGGGGGTTTCTTCTGTTCCGACGGCGATGCGCCGGGTTGCAAGGACGATGCGACTACAGCGCGAAGTCGCCGCCGACGAGCGTGGAGACGGGCTCCTCGTGGTAAACGGCGGAGATGGCCTGAGCGAACTCCTCGGCGACCGAGATAGTCTTGATCTTGCCGCCGACCTCGACGGGGATGGCGTCGGTGACGACGCACTCGACGATGGGGGCATCGTTCAGGCGCTCGATGGCCGGACCGGAGAAGATGCCGTGGGTGGCGCAGACGTAGATGTCGCCGGCGCCCATAGCCTTGAGCTCCTTGACGTTGGCGCACAGGGTGCCAGCAGTGTCGATCATGTCGTCGTTGATGATGCAGGTCTTGCCCTTGATGTCACCGATGATGCCCATGACCTCGGCGGCGTTGTGGCGCGGACGGCCCTTGTGGGCGATGGCCAGGTCGCAGCCGAGCATGTCGGACAGCTTCTTGGCGGCCTTGGCGCGACCCACGTCGGGGGAGACGACAACCAGGTTGTCGGTGTCGAAGTGCATGTCGTTGTAGTACTGGCCAAATAGCGGCAGTGCGGACAGGTGGTTAACCGGGATATCGAAGAAGCCCTGGATCTGGCCCTGGTGCAGGTCGAGGGTGATGATGCGGTTGACGCCGGCACGCTCGAGCAGGTTGGCGACGAGGCGGGCGGTGATGGGCTCGCGCGGGCCGGCCTTGCGGTCCTGGCGGGCATAGCCGTAGTGGGTGATAACGGCGGTGATGGAGCGGGCGGATGCGCGCTTGGCAGCGTCGGTGGCGATGAGCAGCTCCATGAGCATGTCGTTGACGTTGCCGCCGGCCACGGACTGAATCAGGAAGACGTCGGCGCCGCGGACGGTCTCGTCGTAGCGGGCGTAAATCTCACCATTGGCGAACTGCTTTAGCGTAAGGCCCGAAAGCTCGACCCCAAGGTACTCAGCAATCTTCTGAGCGAGGGGACGGTTGGAGGAACCGGAATACACGCGGATGGACTTGCGCATATTCTCCGACTTCTCGGGATCATTAATCGGCATTACCCTTCTCCTTTATACATCGAATGCCATATAGATGCCTTGTTGCATTGTAACCGCGCGGCGGGGTTTATCGGGTCTTGATAACGTCTTTACCGCCAACGGACACGAACCGACCACTCATCCGGTTGCGCAGGTCACGATAGAAAAAGGAGCCGCCCCCCATGGAACAGCTCCTTAGATGCTTGGTAAAACGTTATACCTCGTCGTCCTCGTGCAGACGGCGGCGATAATCGGCGGCCCAGCCCTCAATGTTTACCTGACGGGCGCGGCCCAGGCCGAGCGCGTCTGCCGGGACCGGCTCGGTGATGACGGAGCCGGCGGCCACGAGTGCACCGTCGCCGATCTGGGCGGGCGCGACCATCATGGTGTCGGAGCCAATGAAGGCATCCTTGCCGATGACGGTCTTGTGCTTGTGCACGCCGTCGTAGTTGCAGGTGATGGAGCCCGCGCCCACGTTGACGCCGGAGCCCATGGTGGTGTCGCCGATGTAGGACAGGTGCGGCACCTTGGAGCCCTCGCCGATCGTGGACTTCTTGATCTCCACGTGCGTGCCGGCCTTGGAGCCATCGAGCATGTGGGTGCCCGGGCGCAGGTAGGCGCGCGGGCCGCAGTCGACACCGTTCTCGATGACGGCCTCGATGGCGATAGTCTCATCGATGACGCAGCCGCTGCCGACGGTGGTGTCGGTGAGGCGGCTGTTGGGGCCGAGCTGGCACTCCTCGCCCACGGTGACGTGGCCGATCAGGTGTGTCTGCGGCCACACGACGGTGTCGCGGCCGATGACGGCGTCGGGGCCGATCCAAGCCTGCGTGGGGTCGATGAAGGTGACGCCCTCGGCCATCCAGTGCTCGTTGATGCGATCGCGCGCGATGGCGGTGAGCTGCGCGAGCTGGATGCGGCTGTTGACGCCCAGACCGTCGCGGTAATCATCGCAGTGGAAGATGGAGACCGCCTGGCCGTGGCCCTTGAGAATTTCGAGCATGTCGGGCAGGTAATACTCGGACTGCGCGTTGTCGTTGCCGATCTCGTCAATGTGGGCGGCGAGCTGCGCGCCGTCAAAGGCGTAGCAGCCGGCGTTGCACTCCAGCAGCGCGGCGGCCTGCTCGGGCGTGCAGTCCTTCTGCTCGATGATGCGCTCGACCTGACCATCGGCGCCCAGCTTGATGCGGCCGTAGCCGAAGGGATCGGGCGGGGTCATGGTCATGACGGTGCAGGTGAGCTCGCCGGTGGCGACGGTCTGTGCGAACTTTGCGACGGTGTCGGCGGTGATGAGCGGCAGGTCGCCGTTGAGCACGACGACGGGGCCTTGCGTGATGCCACAGGCCTCGAGTGCGACCTTCACGGCGTGGCCGGTGCCCAGACGCTCGGTCTGCTCGACGCACTCGACTTTGGTGGCGCTGTTGGCGTAGGCGCCGTCGATGAGGGCGCGCATCTCGTCGGCGTGGCTGCCGATGACGACCACGACGCGGCTGCAGCCGGCCTTGATGGTGGCGTCGACGATCCACTGAACCATGGGCTTGCCCAGGATCTTGTGCGAAACCTTGCAGTGGTTCGACTTCATGCGGGTGCCCTCGCCGGCGGCGAGGATAATTGCGGTTGCGTCCATGTGATCTCCTGTTACGTTATAGAGACGTGTGTTTGGAAACGATACACGGCGCAATATGATACCGCAGGCATATGATGAGCGCGTAACGATTGGCGCGTGGCGGCCGATGTCGGTGTCGCCGGTGTGGCGTTTGCGCTGGTTGTGTATGGCGCCGGCGGCGCTGCAGCGTTGGCGTTTGAGCGAGGGGATGGGGGTGCCCGTGGACATCACGCGAGAGGAATCGGGCAGTGAGCCCGTCGCGGCGTTCTCGATGTCGCATCCGGCTGTGCCAGCGCTCTATATGGTGCTGACGCTGGGGCTTACCATGTTCTCGATGCAACCGGTGTTGATTGCGCTGTCGCTTGCGGGCGGGCTGGCGTACGGGTTTGCGACGCGCGGTGCAGCGCGTACGCTGGGGGCGCTTCGCTGGCAGCTGCCGGTGATTTTGATCATCGCGTTGGTCAATCCGCTGTTTAGCGCCTCGGGCTCGACGGAGCTGTTCCGCATCGGCATGCGCGCAGTGTATTTGGAGAGCATGGTATACGGCCTGTGCATGGGCGGGCTGTTTGTGGCGAGCGTGCTGTGGTTTGAGGCCGCGGCGTCGATGCTTGGCTACGACAAGGTGCTCGCGCTTTTTGGCAACGCCGCGCCGGTGGTCGCGCTCATGATTTCGATGTGTATGCGGTTGATTCCGCAGTTTCTGCGCCGCGGTCGTACGGTACTGGCGGTGCAGGATGCGATTGACGTGCCGGGGCGCGCGCCGGCCGACCCCGTGCGCTCGCGTCTGCGGGCGTCGAGCGTGTTGATGGGCTGGGGCATGGAAGATTCGCTGGAGCGCGCGGACGCCATGCGCTCGCGCGGGTGGGGTGCCGCGACGCGTCGCACGACGTACGCGCGGTATCGGCTGGGGTGCGGCGATGTTGCCGCGCTGGTTGGGCTTGCGGTGTTTGGTGCCGCTGCGGTAGTGGTGGCGTGGGTTGCGACGACGCAGTATTCGTTTTACCCGCAGCTTTCGGTGCCGGCGCCGTGGCCGGGCTATGTTGTATACGCGGCTTGGATGGCACTGCCCTGCGCGCTGCACGTGGTTGACGAAAAGAGGTTTGGCTGATGACTCGGTTGGACGGGAGCATGATGACGGGCGCGGCGCGCGGCTCGGATGAGCCGGCGATTGAAGTGCGGGGCCTGCGCTTTGCCTACCCCGGGGCCGAGGCGCCGGTGTTCGATGGTCTCGATTGGCGCGTTTCCCAGGGCGCGTTTGCGCTGCTCGTTGGTGGTACCGGGTCGGGTAAGTCGACGCTGCTCTCGCTGCTTAAGCCCGAGATTGCGCCGACGGGTGAATGCGCTGGTGAGCTGCGCGTGCTGGGCGAGAGCGTTGCCGACATGGATGTTCGGGCGTCCGCGGAGCGCGTGGGCTATGTGTTTCAGGACCCCGAAAACCAGATTGTGTGCGAGACCGTGTGGCACGAGATGGCGTTTGGCCTAGAGAATCTGGGTGTGTCGCGCGACGAGATGCGCCGCCGTGTTGCCGAGACCAGCTATTTCTTTGGTCTGGAGGACTGGCTTCATCGCGATACCGATACGCTTTCGGGTGGCCGCAAGCAGCTGCTGTCGCTTGCCGCCGTCCTGGCGCTGCGTCCGCGTGTGCTGCTGCTCGACGAGCCAACGTCTCAGCTCGATCCCGTTGCCGAGAAGAATTTCCTGCACGCGCTGTTTCGTGTGAATCGCGAGCTGGGCTGCACGGTTGTTGTGGCGACGCATCAGCCGCGCCCAATGCTCGAATACGCGACGTGTGCGTACCGGATCGAGGGTGGCAGCGTGCGCGAGGTGGCGGATATGGTTTCTTTGGGACGCCGAGAATCGCTGTTTTCCGACGACATGTTGGGGTGGGGTGCCGTCCGATGTGCAAAAAACGGAGTATTCAGCAGGCGTGAGGACAATTTGGGCTCTCTGGAGCCGCCCGGGGACGTATCGAGCGCGAAAAAAAGTTCGGAATTGGACAAATCGTCCGAATTTGTGGCGCAAACGTCGCTCAAGAACGGCTCGGAAGCCTTCCCGCGCACGGATGGGAGCAGAATACTCCAAAAAATGCACGGCGGGTCGGCTACCACCCTGGCAGGGAGCTGGTTTCGCTACGATCGCGCGGGCGGTTGGGTGCTGCGCGGGCTCGACGTGGCGTTTTCGGCCGGTGCGGTGCATGCGATTGTGGGCGGAAACGGCTGCGGCAAGTCGACGATGCTCTCGGTACTGGCCAAAACGGTCAAGTTGCAGCGTGGTCGCATGGTGCGTGGGGCGGCATCGGCGGCGCTGCTGCCCCAGAATCCCAAGGCGTTGTTGGTTGCCGAGACGGTGCGCGACGAGCTGATGGAATGGGCTTCGGCCTGCGGGTACGACGAGGCTATGGCGCGGGAGCGCGCGGCGAGTCTGGGGCTCGCGGACTTGGGGGAGCGCCACCCCTATGACCTTTCGGGCGGACAGCGTCAGCTGCTTGCGTTGGCAAAGCTGCTGTTGATCGGCCCCGAACTGCTATTGCTCGATGAGCCCACCAAGGGTTTGGACCTGGCCAGCCGCCGCATCATCGCCCGCGCCCTGCGCGACCATGCGCAGGCTGGCGGCACCGTCGTCATGGCGACGCACGACCTGGACTTTGCCGAGCAGGTTGCCGATGACATTTCCATGATGTTTGATGGCGAGATCGCCTGCATGGAGCCGCCGACCGACTTCTTTGCCGACAACGTGTTTTATAGGGCGTGATGGGATGACGGATTATCGCGTCGCGCGCCTGCTCGCAAAACTGGAGATCCCGCTGCTGCTGGCGGTGCCAGCCGTGATGGCTGCGGCGTTGCTGGCGGGCGTTGAGCAGGCGGCGCTCGCTATGCTTGTCGTGGTGGCGCTGGTGCTTGCGCTGTTCTTTGCAGGCTACGAGGCGTCGCGACCGGGCCTGCGCCAGATTATGCCAACGCTGGTTCTGGCGGCGTTGGCCGCGGCGGGGCGCATCTTGTTTGGCCCCATTCCCGACTTTAAACCGGTGAGTGCCATCGCCATTATCGCGGGGGCGACGCTTGGTCGCCGCAATGGTTTTATGGTTGGCGCGTTGGCGGCGCTGACCAGCAATTTCTTTTTTGGACAGGGCATGTGGACGCCGTGGCAGATGTATGCCTGGGGCCTGGTTGGCTATGTTGGCGGCGCGCTGGCGCATGCGGGTGCGTTCGACCGCGCCGACGGCACCGTGCGCATGCCAGCACTGCTGGCGTACGGCTTTGCGTCGGGCCTGCTCTATGGCGTCGTGATCAACGCGTATGACATCATTGGTTTTGTACAGCCGCTTACCTGGGCGGGTGCCATGGCGCGTCTTGCCACGGCGGTGCCGTTCGATATCACGCACGGCCTTGCGACCTGCGTGTTTTTGGTCGCCCTGTACAAGCCTTGGTGTCGCCGCATCAACCGAGTCGTCGTGAAATACGGACTGTAGGGTATTTCGCGTTCCCTCACGAACTTGCGGTGGAATAGTTCTCGTTTTTGGCTGTTTGGGGCCCAAGCGGGAACTATTCCACCGCAACTTATAGGGGGACGAGGTCAGATGATCCGTTTTCCTCCGTCCCCAGGGGATCAGTTGGGGTTAGAGCTCAAGGGCGAGGGTAACGGGGCAGTGGTCGCTGCCAAAGATGTCGCCGCGGATGTCGGTGTCGCGCACGTTGTCGGCGATTGCGTCGCTCACCAGGAAGTAATCGATGCGCCAGCCAGCGTTGTTTTTGCGAGCATTAAAACGGTAACTCCACCAGCTGTAGACGCCCTCGACGTCGGGGTTTGCCGCGCGCCAGGTGTCGGTAAAACCGGCGTCGAGCAGCTCGGTAAACTTGCCGCGCTCCTCGTCCGAAAAGCCTGCGTTGCCGCGGTTGGACTTGGGGTTCTTAAGATCGATCTCCTCGTGTGCCACGTTAAAGTCGCCGCAGGTCACCACGGGCTTTCCGGTCTCGCGCTCGAGGCCTGCCAAAAAGCCGCGGTAGGCATCGTCCCAAGCCATGCGCACGTCGATGCGCGCGAGCTCATTTTGGGCGTTGGGCGTATAGACGTCCACAAACCAAAACTTGTCGAACTCGAGCGCGCAGACGCGGCCCTCGGTTGCGGCTTGGGCGACGAGCTCGGCAGCCCCACCCTTGCCGGCGTAGGGCAGCAGTGCATCGGCGCGCAGCACGCGCAGCGGTTCCTGGCGGCTAAAGACCGCGGTGCCCGAGTAGCCCTTGCGCTCGGCGTAGCTCCAGGTTTGGTGATAGCCGGGCAGGTCGATATCGACCTGGCCCTCCTGCAGCTTGGTCTCCTGCAGCGCTAGGACATCGACATCGAGTTCCTGCGCGATCTGGATAAAGCTCGGGTCCTTTTTGAGCACGGCGCGCAGGCCGTTGACGTTCCACGAGGCGAAAGTGTAAGTCTGAGGCATGGTGTCCTTTCGACGGGGTTGGCAGGCTTAAGATTAGCGCAACAGGGGCGGGGTGGGCTCCGTGGGCGACGGCGCAATCGCAGCCGCCCCGACCAACGTGGACGGAGGACAAACATGATGCAAGCGATAACAGATTCCAAGCAGGCCTCCACCGCGCTGGCGGAGCTGTTCAATACCCACGGGCGTGTGGTGTTCTTTGGCGGCGCTGGTGTTTCCACGGCGAGCGGCATTCCCGATTTTCGCAGCGTGGACGGCCTGTATCACCAGCAGTTTGCCTATCCGCCCGAGACCATGCTGTCGCACAGCTTTTACGAGACACATCCGGCGGAGTTCTTCGACTTTTACCGAACCAAGATGATCGCGCTTAACGCTAAGCCCAACCGCTGCCACACCAAGCTGGCCGAGCTGGAGCGAGCTGGCAAGCTCGATGCCGTGGTGACGCAAAACATCGACGGCTTGCATCAGATGGCGGGCTCGCAGCGCGTGTTTGAGTTGCACGGATCGGTCCATCGCAACATTTGCCAGTCGTGCGGCGCGGTCTATAGCGCCGAGTGGATTTGCTCGCGCGAGCACGAGGACGCCGCGGGCGTGCCCGTGTGCCCCGCGTGCGGTGGTCGCATCAAGCCCGATGTGGTGCTCTACGAAGAGCCGCTCGACGAGCGTGTGTTGACCGGTGCCGTTGCCGCCATCGCCGCGGCCGATGCCCTCATTGTGGGCGGGACCTCGCTCGTGGTGTATCCGGCGGCAGGCCTTACGCGTTACTTTACTGGCGATACGCTGGCCATTTGCAATTTGGCGCCTACCGATCAGGATGCAAATGCCGACCTGCTGATTTCTTGCGACATCGCGGCCGCGTTTGCGTTCTAGCCCGTGTGCGCGGATACAATAGAAAGACTGAGTGCAAAGCGACCCCGCCGCCAGCTCCCCAAGCTCGGCGGCGTGGGCATTTTAGGAGGATGTTCATGGCGAACGACAGCAAGACATGGCGGTGCGGAAAGTATGAGCTCAGCTTTGACCGTCCGCGCATCATGGGCGTCCTCAACGTGACGCCCGATTCGTTTAGCGATGGCGGGGAGCACTTCGACCCGGATGCCGCCATCGAGTACGGTCTGGCGATGCTCGACGCCGGCGCCGACATCATCGACGTAGGCGGCGAGTCCACGCGCCCTGGTTTTACCCCGGTCAACCCCGACGAGGAGGCTCGCCGCGTGCTGCCCGTGGTGCGCGCGCTGGCCAAAGAGGGCGCCATCGTCTCGATCGACACGCGCCACGTGGCGGTTGCCAAGGCGGCCGTGCGCTGCGGCGCCTCGATCGTCAACGACGTGACCGGCTTCACTGACCCCAAGATGGTCGAGTTTGTTAAGACGAGCACCTGCGGTGTCATCGTGATGCATGCCGGCGAGGTCGCCGCGCCTACCCGCACGCACGCAACGGTGCAGCTCGATACCTCGGCAGCGGCGTTTGTTGCCGAGAAGGCACGCGAAGCGGCTGCCGAGGCCGCGCGCGAGGCCGAGAAGCCCGCTCGTCGCCGCCGTGGCAAGCTGCTGGGCGACCCTAAGCCCGAGGCAAAGCTTCCGGGTGGCGTGGTGCAGCCCTCGTTGCCGTTTGGCGAACCTGAGCCCGCGACCGAGCCTGCAAGCGAGCAGGAGACGCCGGCCGCCGAGCAGGCTGCTGCCGCCGAGACCGTCGCGCCCGCGCCCGAGGCCACCGAGGCCGCATCGGAGTCCAATGACCGCCTGGCCGCCATGATGCGCCGCAGCGCCCGCCGCGAGGAGGCCTACGTGCCCACCTCGCAGCTCCGCCGCTTCACCCTGCCCGATTCGGCGCCCATCATGCGCCGCGTCATGGGCTTTCTGTCCGACCAGGCCCGCGCGCTCATCCATGCCGGCGTGTCGCGCGACCGCATCTGCATCGATCCTGGCCCGGGCTTTGGTAAGTCGGCTAACGAGGACATCGTCATCCAGCGCGAGACTGCCAAGATGGCGTCACTGGGCTATCCGCTCATGTGCGCCGTATCGCGCAAGCGCTTTGTGGGCGCCGTCTCGGGCGTGACCGAGGCCGCCGAGCGCGATGCCGCTACGTTTGGCGTGTGCCTGGGTGCCATCCAGGCCGGTGCCAACATCGTGCGCGTGCACGACGCCGCGGGCTTTGCGCAGTTCCTGAACGGCTACTGGGCGGTTGCCAAGCCGCAGCCGCGCCGCGCGTTTGTGGCCGTGGGATCCAACTTGGGGCATCGCTGCGACAACATCCGCGCCGCACGCGACATGATCGCCGAGATTCCACTTACCTGCGTGTCCAACTCCTCCAAGATCTACGAGAGCGAGCCGGCCTACGAGACGCGCCAGGACGCGTTTGCCAACGCCGTCATCGAGATCAAGACCGAGTTGGCGCCGCTGGTGCTGCTCGACGAGCTCATGAAGATCGAGGCCGAGCTGGGCCGCGACCGCTCCAAAAAGGCCAAGGCCAACGGTCCGCGCACCATCGACCTGGACCTGCTGTGGATGGACGGCGAGACCCACGGCGGCAAAAAGCTGCGCCTGCCGCATCCACTGATCGGCGAGCGCGACTTTGTGCTGGTGCCGCTTGAGGACCTGATGCACGACCCGGCGCGGTTCTTCCGCTACAACGGCGTCGAGGTCAAGGAGCCCGAGGATCGTGTGGGCCATATCGTGGGTGAATTGGGGCGTATGTAGATGATCGAGATGAACGCTGTAGTCGCTGCCACTGAGCTTGACGCGGCGCGTGACGCGGGTCGCGAGGGCGTGTCCGCGGGCTGGTGCGCGTGGAGCGTGGGCGATGCTTCGCTGACGTTTTCGCTGGTTGTGCGCCCCGATGTGAACATGCACGCCTTCCACGGCCTGCCGTTTGTGGCCGCGATGGGCATGATGGACGCGCTCGTGGGCACGGCTTCGACGCCGGGGTTGGGCCTTGCCGGTAAAGTGGGTATCCAGTGGCCGAGCGATATCGTGTGCGGTGCGCCTGCGTTTGAGACGTCGCTCGCGCGTGTTGCCGTGAACGGCGGTGCCGGTGCTGCGGGCATGTTTGCCGCGGTGACGGTTGATATTGAACGTGCGGCGCTGAGCGAGCTTGGCGTGGATATGGCCGACGAGGTGCTGGTCGAGGCATTGGCCACCGCCGTGCTGACCCGCGTGGACACCTGGGCGGTTGCCGCCAACACACCACAGGGCGCTGCCGGCCCGCTGGCTCCGGTGCTGGGCGAGTACTTTGACATGGTGCCACTGCTGGGTCGTCAGGTTGCGGCGGTGTCGCCCAGCGGCTTGCCGCTTGCGGTCGGTGTGTTTGCGGGCCTGGACATCTGGGGTCGCGCGACCATCAAGACCGATGCCGGCGAGCAGGAGTTTCCGCCCGAGGCCGTACGGATTCGCGGACTGTAACGCGAGGTGCCCGCGCTCAAAGATAGCGATGACAACGAAGCCCTCTTCGGCCTGTGCTGGGGAGGGTCTTGTTGTCTGGGGAATGGGTTGTCAGCACCCTATTCCTCAAAACTGAAAATCTTTCGATTTTGAGGAATAGAATTAAGCCAGCTCGGCCTTTAACGAGGTATATTCGTTGCAGAGTCTATTCCTCAAAACTGAATAATTTTCGTTTTTGAGGAATAGCGATAGAAGACCGCAGGGAGGCACCAATGAAACTCATCAATAGAACGTCATATATGGACACGTTGACGAGCCTTATTGGCGTACCGGACATCAAGGTCATAACGGGCATTCGCCGTAGCGGTAAGTCAAAATTGCTCGAGGCCCTCCGCGATTACGTGGAGGCAAATCTGTCCAATTCGAATGTCATCCATATCAATTACAACCTCGACGAGTTCGAGGGCCTGCTCGAATATCATGCCCTGCTCGCCTATGTGAAAGAGCATCGAGTGTCCGACAAGCAAAACTTCCTGCTTATCGACGAGGTTCAGATGTGCGACGGCTTTGAACGCGCGATCAACAGCCTCCATGCATCCGAGCAGTACGACATCTTCATCACCGGATCGAACGCCTTTTTGCTGTCGAGCGATCTGTCGACGCTCTTTACGGGGCGCACGTTCGAGATCGAGGTTTTCCCATTCTCGTTTGAGGAGTATCGCTTTTATAGTGACGAGGGCGAGGTCGATCGCGACTTCGATGAGTACGCGAGAACCGGCGGTATGTCCGGCTCTTACCCTTATCCACTGCAGGAGCAGCGCTACCAATATCTCTCCAATGTCTTCAAAACGCTCATCGTGAGGGATATCGTGCAGCGGCATAACGTGAGAAACGAATCGGCACTGCTGCGCATTGCCGATTACATGATGGACAACGTCTCCAACATAACGTCGGCACGCAACATTACAGATGTTTTGAATGCGGATGGGCTAAAGATTACGAACAAGACGGTCGGCACGTACATGGGGTACCTGTGCGATGCGTTTGCCTTCTATAAAGTTCGTCGGTACGACATTCGCGGCAAAAAATACCTTAAGAGCGGCGAGAAGTATTACCTGGCAGACCACGCGTTCAAATACGCACTGCTTGGTACACGTGATATGGATTGGGGACGCGTATACGAGAACATGGCGGCCATCGAGCTGCTGCGCCGCGGATACGAGGTATACGTCGGTGTGCTCTATAAAAAGGAAATAGACTTTGTAGCAATCAAGCGAAGCGAGAAGCTCTACATTCAGGTGAGCGACGACATCAGCTCGGATAAGACGTTTGAACGCGAGATTTCGCCACTGCTGAGCATTGGCGATGCGTATCCCAAGATGATTCTTGCCCGCACACATCACGAGGCCACGGATCGCGATGGGGTGCAGATCGTGGACCTGGCGAGGTGGTTGTGCGGCGAGGCTTAGCAAAAAATCCTATTCCTCAAAACTGAAAAATTTTCGATTTTGAGGAATAGGATTGGAGGCTGGTTGCTGCGACCTGGCGTTTACTCTATCCCAGCTCCTGCATGCGGCGGTAGATTTCGCAGATGCCCTTGATGGTGAGTTGCCCGTCGACCACGTCGAAGGCATCGGTCGAATCGGCGACAATGCCGGCGAGACCGCCCGTGGCGATAACGGTGGCATCCTCGCGGCCCAGTTCGCGCTTCATGCGAGCGACCAGGCCCTCGGCCATGGCGGCGGCGCCCATCACGGCGCCGACCTTGATGCATTCCTCGGTGTCGCGGCCGATGGCGTGCTCGGGCGCCTCGAGCGGAACGCTGGCGAGCTTGGCGGCTCGGGCGGCGAGCGCGTCCATGGAGATGCGGATGCCCGGCGCAATCGCTCCGCCAATGTAATAGCCGTCCTCGTCGATGACGTCGATATTGGTTGCGGTGCCAAAGTCCACCACGATCGCCGGGGCGCCGTAGAAGGTCTCGGCAGCGACGGCGTTGGCGATGCGGTCGGCACCAACGGCCTGGGGGCGCGCCGCCCGCAGCTTGGTCACCGCGGCCGTCTGTGGCCCAATGACGATGGCGTCTGCCGCGATGCGGTCGGCCACGGCGTGCCACTCGCGCGAGAGCTGCGGCACCACGCCCGCAAAGGCGATCGCGTCGACCGCGCCGAGCGAGAGGTCGTACATCTTAAAGAAGCCCATCAGGCGCACGTGGATCTCATCGGCGGTGTAGGAGCGGTCGGTGGGCATGCGCCACGACTGCACCAGCTTGTCTCCGTCAAACAGGCCCATGGCCGTCTGCGTGTTTCCCATATCGATAGCGAGCAGCATGTCTACTCCCGGTGTCGGCATAAAAGGACGCGCACCATTGTATACGTGCCGTCGACGGCGCTCGGCTGCGATTCGTTTACGGTGATAGGGGCTGAGGGGTTTAAATATGAAGGAATTATGCTCTACGAGATTTTCCTTGCCGTTTACCGAACTCCCACGTAATATTCTTTCTTGCGCACATGAGGCGCCCAGACATTGCGGGGTGGAGCAGTCTGGTAGCTCGCCGGGCTCATAACCCGGAGGTCGTAGGTTCAAATCCTGCCCCCGCGACCAAGAACTTGCAGCTCGTCGGCCTAGCCGGCGAGCTTTTTTGTTATTCCGGGACCGTGTTTTTCGGTCCAATTCTCAGCCTCTCAAACAAAATCTCGATCTGTAACATCTAGACCCGATTTGGGCGGCTAGGTGTTACAGATTGAGATGTTGAGTCCCCGCCTGGACGGTTTGTCTAAATCTGTAACACGAGGGATGGATTTTGCCGAGTAACTGTTACAGATTGAGATTTTCTGCCGGGACGGTTTTGGTTTGTCTCGATCTGCTCCAATGTGCCCTGCGTCTTTATGGGTCTTGCCACGTCGTTCTTCACGTTTATGCTGCAGCAGCCGATCAACTTTGGCCACCTCTTCGCATTCTGGGCCTTTGGAATCGCGCTCGCGGTTTGCCTGGTTATGTCGGGAATGCTCGTGTGCTCGGCAATCTTTGGAAAAGAGCGCGCTATTCAGGCGCTTACGCCGCTCGATGTGCTCGGGGCGCAGCAGAACCATAAATAAGAAAAACTCGATTATCAGGGGGGCGGACGCCGTGAAGCACACCGCCCCCCCCTGTACGTGTGGCGCCAGGGCCATGCGCTCGAAAGCGTTGTCCAAACGCATGGTTCATCCGCACAAAGCCCGTGGTCGCTATAGGCAAACATCGGTGCGCCTGCACATGGTTTTGGGCCTGTTTTCGAGCGAAAGTATGGCTGTCGATACGCATGCAATTCGCATGAAGTCCGGGCTCATCCAAGAGCCCTATAAAGGAGGATTCGCATGAAACAGTTAGAGACCGACGTCGTTGTCGTCGCCGCGGGTCTGAGCGGCCTTGCCGCAGCGGTCGCTGCAGCCGAGGCGGGCGCTCGCGTCATTGCCCTGGAGAAGGCCCCCATTACCGGTGGCGCCGCCAACATGGGCATGGGACCTGCCGCCGCTGGCTCTCCGCTTCAGAAGGCCTCGATGATCGAGGTCACGCCCGGCGAGCTCTTCCGTCGCCATATGTTCTACACCCATTATCAGGTCGATGCCCGCCTGGTGCGCGACTACTACTTTAAGTCGGGCGATACCATCGCATGGCTGCAGGACATGGGCGTGGAGTTCAACTCCGTGCGCCCGGCATTCCGTGCTCGTGAGCGCACACGCGCCTATTCCGACGGCGAGTACACCTGGCATGTCGTGCAGCCCGAGGATGGCTCGGAACCCGGCCCTCGCGCGGCGACCACGATGACCAAGCGCATGACCGAGCGCGCTCAGGACCTGGGCGTCGAGTTTATGTTCGAGTGCCCGGGCACCGGCCTTATCAAGGGCGAGGACGGCGCCATCTGCGGCGTGACCGCCAAGGACAAGGACGGCGAGGAGTACCAGATCTCGTGCAAGTCCGCGATCGTCGCCACGGGTGGCTTTGGCCACAACGCCAAGCTCATCAAGGAGAAGCTCGACTTTGAGTGGGGTACCGACCTGTTCTCGTTTGCCATTCCGGGCATGGACGGCGACGGCATCAACATGTGCCACGAAGTCGGCGGCGGCCACACCCCGGTGACCATGGAGCTCATGTACCAGATCCCCGACAACATGAACCACTTCTATGTTGAGGGCGCATTCCGTCAGCCGTGCTACTGGTGCAACCGCCTGGGCGAGCGCTTTATGCCGGAGGACGAGATCTTCAACACCACCTTTGTCGGCAATGCCATCAACCATCTTCCCGGCAAGGTCGCCTATGCCATCTTTGATTCCCGCATGCTCAAGCACTGGAAGAAGGATGGTCCGGATATCGTCAGCCACGTTCATCCGCACGACCTGTACGACGGCTTTGAGGAGCAGTGGAACCGCGACCTGGAGGCTGGCTACCCGGCAATCTGCCAGGCCGATACGCTGGAGGAACTTGCCGAGAAGGCGGGTATCGATGTTGAGGGCCTGCTCGCCAATGTCGACGAGTACAACGAGATGTGCGACAACGGCTGGGACGACATCTTTGAGAAAGAGCGCGAGTTTATGAAGCCGCTCGAGAAGGGCCCCTTCTATTGCTGCAAGCAGTACTGTGGCGCCTACGGCACCCTGGGCGGCGTGCTCATCAACCACAAGATGGAGGTCATGACCGACGATTACGAGGTCATCCCCGGCCTGTACTGCGTTGGCACCGATGCCTGCACCATCTATGGCGACTCCTATAACTACTGCATTCCGGGTAACACCATGGGCTTCTGCCTTAACTCGGGTCGCATCGCCGGTGAAAACGCCGCCGCAGCCCTCTTTGAGGACGCCGGCGACGAGGAGTGGTCGTAACACCGTAGCTATTCGCGTCTGCAGACACCAACGCGTTGGGTGCAGGCGGGGATTTGCCCTACAAGCGAGGCGCTCGGGATCACTTTGGTCCCGGGCGCCTTTCTGGACAAGAGCGACGTTTTGAGGGGAACGAATGAAGCTAACGATTAATGGAGCCGAGGTCGAGGCGCGCGAGGGGCAAAATGTCCTTGAAGCCGCGCTCGATGCCGGTATCTATATTCCGCATCTGTGCAAACATCCCGATCTTGAGGCCGTCGGCGGATGCCGTCTGTGCATGGTCGAGATCGATGGCCAAGACGAGCCGGTGTGTGCCTGCAAGACGCAGGTTGCCGAGGGAATGGTCGTCAACACGACAGGCGAGCAGGCCGAGCGCGTGCGCAAGCTGGCAATGGAGCTTATCTTGGCCACGCATCCCGCCGATTGCACCGGCTGCCCCAAGTACGGCAAGTGCGAGCTGCAGTCTATGTATCAGTACCTGGGTGTTTCGCCTGCGCGCTGGCGCACCAAGAGCCGTCCGGTCGCCACGGACGAATCGAACCCGCTGATCACCCATATGTTCACCCGCTGCATTCGGTGCGGTCGCTGCGTGCGCGCCTGCCGCGAGCTGCGCGGCGCCGGCGTCTTGGACTATCAGCGCACTGAGGACGGCATTCGCATTGGTACGGACGGCAGCGTGAGCCTGCAAGAGGCGGGTTGCCGTTTTTGCGGGGCCTGCATCGAGGTGTGCCCCACGGGCTCGATCGTCGACACGCTCAATATGTTTGACGAGAACAAGTCGTATGCCGATAACGTGGTCCCCTGTCGCTCGGGCTGTCCCGCTCATGTGGATATCCCGCGCTACCTGCGGCATATTCGCAACGGTGAGTACACCCGCGCCGCCGCGGTGGTGCGCGAGAAGGTCCCGTTCCCCGAGAGCCTGGGCGACATTTGCGTCCATAACTGCCAGGATGCCTGCAAGCGCAACGAGCTCAACGGCACGCCGGTTTCGGTTTGCCGACTTAAGCGCGCTGCTGCCGTGCGCGATACGGGCGACTGGAAGGCAAATGTACGCCATGAGCCGCTGAGCGGCAAACGCGTCGCCGTTGTGGGCGCCGGCCCCGCCGGCCTGACCGCCGCGCTCTATTGCGCCGAGAAGGGCCACAAGGTCGTGGTGTTCGAGGCCAACGAGAAAGTCGGCGGCCAGATGCGCTACGGCATTCCGGCATATCGCCTGCCCGATGCCACAGTTGACGCCGAGGTCGCGACGATTTTGGAAATCGCCCAGGGTGATGACGCCGAGCCGCGCATTGAGTTGCGCTGTGGCGAGCGCATCGCCGAGCCGCAGGCGCTTTTGGAGCAGGGCTTCGATGCCGTGCTGGTTGCGGTGGGTACCCATGACGGAACGGTACTCCCCATGCCCGGTCACGACCTCGAAGGCGTGCTGCGCAACACCGATTTTTTGAAGGCCGCCCGCGTGGGCAGCGCTCCCGATCTTTCGGGCAAGCGCGTTGTGGTGCTTGGCGGCGGCAACGTGGCGTACGACTGCGCCCGCACCGCCGTACGTCTGGGCGCCGCATCGGTCGATGTTGCCTGCCTTGAGGCCCAGGACGCGATGACCTCGACGTCCGAGGAGCGTGCCGAAGCCGCCGAGGAAGGCGTGGTGCTGCACGATGCCTATGCTTTTACCAGCATCAACGAGACCGAGGACGGTTCGGGCAAGGTCGGTTCCATAACGATCCACAAGATTGAGCGCTTCTACTTTGACGAGAACCACCGCGCCGTCACCGAGCTCCTGGACGGCGGCGAGAAGACTATCGATGCCGACTGCGTGATCTTTGCCGTGGGCCAAAAGCCCGAGGGTACGGCCCAGATGGGCCTTGAGCTTACGCATGGCCCGTATATCGTGGCCGATGCCGAGGGCAGGACGAGCGTTGAGGGCGTTTGGTCGGCGGGCGACTGCGTGACGGGTACCAAATCGGTGATTGCGGCAATCGCTGCGGGCCGCACATGTGCCTCGGCAATCGATCGCGCTTTGGGTGGCGATGGCGACATCGACGAGGAACTGACCGAGCATGATGCTCCCGAGCAGTGGATCGGGCATGCCCCCGAGGGCTTCTACGACGATGCCGTGCAGCCCCAATTTGTCGATGCCCAGACGCGTAAGGACAACTTCGATACGTTTGAGTGCCCCTATACCGACCATGAGGCAACGTGCGAGGCGAGCCGCTGCCTGCAGTGCGATTTGCGCCTAACGATCAGCACGCCGCGCCTGTGGAACGAGTACTAGGAAAGGAGCGATAACCCATGACGATCATCAACTTTATGCCTGCGCATCGGCAGGCGCCTGTGGCGCTCTGGCTCCTTAAAAAAGACGTGGCGGCCGCTGCGGAAAAAATTGCAGAGGCTGGCGCCCAGGCGGTTTTGGTGCCGGCGGGCGACGAGGTCTCTGCCATGCTCGCGGATGCGTTGGGCGAGTCCTGCCGCGTGATCGAGTGTGACCCGAGCCTGGGCTTTGTCTATGCCAACGGTTCGGCCGCGGCCAAGATGCTCGACGGCGAAAAGCCCTTGCCGTCCTGCTGCGAGGGTGAAGGCGACGACCGATGCCTGAGCGGATCGGAACTCCTTGCCGCCGAAGGCAAGCGCTGGGTGTGGTTTGACGGAGCCGATGAGCCTGTTGAGCTCGGCTGCGTTACGAGCGCGAGCGCCCTGGTTGCCGCGGCGGGCGTTGCCGATGCCAAAGCAGTGGCCCTGGGGTATCCCAGCGGCGTATTGCTTAAGCCCGATGACACCTCCGAGATTGAGTTGCACAGCGACTACGTCCGCGTCTACACCGCCAAAAACTGCATGGCAAAGGCGCTTTTGGACATTTGCACGCTCTATCGTCACGAGAGCTGCGGACGCTGCGTCTTTGGCTACGAGGGCTCTCATCAGATTGCGACGATTCTTGCCGATATCTGCCGCAAGAAGGGTAAGCCGGGCGACTTGGCGCTCCTTCGCGATCTTTGCCCCGTGATGCAGGCGCAGTGTCTGTGCGAGCAGGGTCGCGTGCTGGCGCGCACGGTGCAGTCGTTCCTCGACCTGTTCGAGGGCGAGATTATGCAGCACACCACCAAGAAGGTCTGTGCCGCCGGGGAATGCCAGGCATTCTTGACCTTCCATATCCTCGCCTCCAAATGCCAGGCCTGCAACAAGTGCGTCGATTCGGACGTTTGCGAAGAGGATGCGATTCTGGGAAGGCCGCGCTTTATCCACGTGATCGACCAAAAGGCCTGCACCCAGTGCGGTGCCTGTCTGGATATCTGCGACAACGGCGCGATCGTTACCGCTGGTGCCGTGAAGCCAAAGTGCCCGCCCAAACCCATTCCCTTTAAGCGCAAATAAGAGCGCCGGCCCCTTCCGTTTTGCACCTTGCAAGCATACGGGAGGGGCCTTTGTTTATCTGCACGAGGTGCCCTGCAGACTTTTGCATGAGCCTTGGTTGCCTGGACGGTGCATGCGCTTTGCGTCTGCCGTACGCTTTTTGCGAAGTACGCACGGGCAGAATCCGTGTCCAAATGCTCTGGAGAGGAGCGACCATGTCGTTTAAAGTGATGGCTGTTTGTGCCGGTAGGCACGGTGGCAACGGCGAGGCTTTGGCCAAAGAGGCCCTTTGCGCGGTGCGCGAGGCTGGCGGCGAGGTCGAGCTGATCAATCTGTTCGATTACAACATCTTGCCCTGCACCGGTTGCGAGGGCTGCACCATGCAGATGGGAAAGATGGGCGCCGGACTGCAAAAGGAATATCACGGCTGCGTCCTTAAGAACAAAGATGATGTCGACGCCATCATTCGCGAGCTGCAAACCTGCCAGGGCGTGATCTTCTCGGTCCCGACCTACGACCTTACGCCCAGCTCGGTGTACACCCGCTTTGCCCAGCGCTTCTTGGCATACGAGCTTTCGTTCTTGCTTGCCATCGGTGCCGTAAAGGAGAATCCGCATACCGTTGCCGGCCTCATCTCCGTCGGCGGCTCCATGCACGATTGGCAGTCCCTGGCGCTGGAGAGCCTACAGGCGACTATGTTTACCATGTCGATGACTGTCGTCGATCGCTATATGGCGCAGCGCGACGGCCGCCCGGGCAATGCCTTTGTGTGGGGAGATGACGTGGAGTGGGGCGGACAGATCGCCCGCGCCCACAAGATGGGCGAGAACATCGTCAAGGCTATCCAGACCCCGGTTGACGAGCGCTGCTGGCTGGGCGACCCGGATGACGGCGTGTGCCCCAACTGCCACAGCTCGCTGGTCTATCCCGGCGACAAGCACTGGGACGGTGTCGAGTTCCCGTGGGAGTGCGCGGTCTGCGGTGCCGGTGGCGATATCGTGACCGACGAGCGCACCGGCCGCCCCAAGCTCAAGATTGCCGAGAACGGCCTTATCCGCGACCGCAACGACGACCACGCGCGCGCCGAGCACCTCAACGAGATCAACAAGACCCGCGACGAGTTCTTCGCTCACATGGACGAGGTCAAGCCGCTCATGGAAAAGTACGCCAAGATGACGTTCCCCACGCTGGAGATTAAGCGCGACTAGTTTTGCCCAAGCCTCGCCCGGCCTATTTGCGACAGTGCAGGTCGGCGCTGGTGCGGGGCTTAATCCTCGGCTCAAGAAAGCCAAGGTAGATTAGGGCGCGAATCGAGAGGTGGAACAAAAAGAGGTCCTCTCCCGATGCCAAGTCGTTACCGGTGATTTCCTTGATGCGGTTAATGCGGTAGAGCAGCGTGTTTTTGTGAAGCGACAAGATCGCGGCGGTGCGCGCCGTGTTGCAGCTGTGTTGCATAAAGGCAAAGAGCGTCTCGACCAGCTCGGAATCGTGCGACTGGTCGTGTTTCCAAAGTGCCCAGATTGCCGGATGGCAGTAGTTCATAAGGTTGATGTGGTCGTTGCAGATGTCGAGCATTTCCATGTAGGTGTATTCGCAATAGCGATACACATGGGTATCTTCGAGGATTTTGGTAAAGGTCGAGCCGTAGCGAATGGCGGCGCGTGCCTGATTGAGGTGCGAACGCACATCTGTTGCCTGGGAAAACTCGTTGCTGATGCCAATGAACAAATTGTTCGCGGCGGCGACGCGGGCAAGGATCGCCTCGTCGTTGGCGGGTAGCTGCGTGGAGGGCGGACGGCTTATCAGCGCCACGAGCTCACCCTCGTACATGGTGATAAGGCTATGGTGCAGCAGCGGCTGCAATTGTCCTCGGATGCTCTCCGCCTCGCGCGCTTCGAGCTGGGAATCTTTTTTGAGCAGGCATACGACGTAGAGGGCGGGAAGCGGGGCAAAGCCGACGAGCTGCATTTTGCGTGTGCAGGTGATGGGGTTGGGGATTTCGTCGTCCAGGAGGCGCGAGAGAAAATATGGCCCCTGTTGCGGGCCGCCCAACGAAAGAAAGCCGCCTTTCTGCAGTTCTTGCGCGAGCAGTCGGACAAAGAACTCAAAGACCTCGCGATCGCTATCGCCAAAGGCGTGGTTGCGCTCGATCATCATCGCCCGGCCCAGGCACGTGCCGTGCACCTTGATCGCATCGGTCATGGTGTTGAGGCGGAACATGTCGTTATAGCGTGTAAGCGGGCCTGTCGAGCGGGCAATCTCCTCGTCTAGGCCGCATTTGATGATGTAGCGCACGGCTTCGTCCTGAAGCATATCGCCTTCGGAGAGCTCGGCGCGGGTGATGGCTGCAAAGGGGGAGTTGTCGGCATCGTCGAGCTCAAAGCCGCCGCGGGCGGCATAGCGGTACACGGGATCGACGACGAGCACCGGGTTGTCCATAGCGGCAGAGGCCGTTTGCGTGAGGCTCTTGAGCCCCGCGTCGCTCAAGAGCGCCTCGAGCAGTGCTTGCTTTGCGGTAGACGTATCGGTGGTACTCGGTTGCATGGGTGTCCCTTCTGCCGCGTCTTCGCCGTAGTCGACGCGTGACCAAATTATTATCGCAGGCTGCGCAGTATTAGGTTGTTTAAAAAGGTGAGTGTGGCGGTCGTTTCCTCGAACGGGGCGGCGCTGTTGTTGGAGAATGTCTCGATCTGTAACAGTAAGATCCGGTTTTGCTGAGTAACTGTTACAGATCGAGACAAACCGACGGGCCGCCCCGCCCCATCCACCTGCCGCTACCTGCTGTCCGCCGATTTCCGTTGCGCTGTTGTATTCCCATGCCATATCCTCTAGACAACTACGCGGCAACATCGCCGCCGCGCCTACAAGAGAGGATTGTCCATGACCGCACCTGCATCCAAGCTGCTCCAGCCCATTACGGTTGGCCCCCTTGAGCTCAAAAACCGCATTATGTTCCCGCCGCTTACCACCGGCTATGAGGAGCGCGACGGCTCCATCGGCGAGCGCAGCCTGGCCTTTTACGAGCGTCTGGCCCGTGGCGGCGTGAGCTACATCGTCATCGGCGACGTTGCTCCCGTTATGACCGCAAGCCCCACGCCCAAGCTGGCGACCGACGCCCAGATCCCCACGTTTAAGGCGCTGGCCGACGCCGTTCACAAGCACGGCGCCAAGGTCGCGCTGCAGCTGTTCCACCCCGAGTACGACGTGCCCGGTGTCGGCCGCATGGTCATGGGTTCCATGGCCGCCGCCAAGGCCGCGCAGGAGGCCAAGGCCGCCGGCGACGAGGAGACCTTTGCCGCCAAGATGGCCGAGTCCAACGAGATCCGCAAGCAGGCCTACGCCAAGTTGCACCACGATATGCAGCACTTTGTGAACGAGGCGAGCGTAGAGCAGCTCACCCAGATCAAGGAGGCCATCGCCGCCTCGGCCGCTCGCGCGCAGCAGGCCGGCATTGACGCCATCGAGGTCCACGGCGACCGCTTGGTGGGTTCGCTATGTTCGGCCATCCTCAACAAGCGTACCGACGAGTACGGCGGTTCGTTCGAGAACCGCGTTCGCTATGCGCTCGAGGTCGTCGCCGCCATTAAGGAAGCCGCGCCGCAGCTGATGGTGGAGTACAAGCTCCCCGTGATCATGGAGAACCCCGACGGCACGCCGCGCGGCAAGGGTGGCCTGCAGCCCGACGAGGCCTGCGAGTTCGCCAAGCTGCTCGAGGGCGCGGGCATCGACATGATCCAGGTCGCGCAGGCCAACCACACCGGCAACATGGGCGACACCATTCCGCCCATGGGTGCCATGCCCTACAACTGGACGCTGCCGGTGGCCGAGCGCGTCAAGGCCCTGGTCTCCGTGCCGGTGGCCACCGTCGGCCGTGTTGTTTCGGTCGAGGCCGGCGAGAAGATTCTTGAGGACGGCGCGGCCGACATTATCGCCTATGGCCGCTCGCTCATGTGCGACCCCGACATTGCGCTGAAGGCCGCGACCGGCGAGCCCATCCGCGAGTGCCTCAACTGCAACAAGGGCTGCGTCGATGCGATTCAAAACCGCAAGTACATCTCGTGCGTGCTCAACGCCGAGAACGGCGACGAGGCGACCATCGCCATTAAGCCGGGCGAGGGCGACAAGAAGATCGCCGTGGTGGGCGGCGGTATTGCCGGCCTGGAGGCCGCACGCGTGGCGGCCAAGCGCGGCTACGACGTGACCGTCTATGAGGCGAGCGATCACTTGGGCGGCCAGATTGTGCTGGCGGCCGCGCCTCCGCGCAAGGATGAGATTATGCGCTCGGTCGAGTATTACGAGAAGATTCTGCCCGGCCTGGGCGTGAAGGTCGAGCTCAACCATGCCGCTACGGCCGAGGATCTCAACGCCGCCGACGCCGCGATTGTGGCTGTGGGCGCGCACGACGTGGTCATCCCCGTTCCGGGTGTCGACTCGGACAAGGTCGTCTCGAGCTGGGACGTGCTGGCCGGCAAGGTGGAGCTCAGCGGGCGCGTCGCCGTCATTGGCGGTGGCCTGGTGGGCACCGAGACTGCCGAGTACCTGCTGCAGCACGGCTGCGAGGTGGCGATCGTCGAGATGCTCGACAAGATTGCCGCGGGCGAGTCCGAGACCATTCTGCCGCTGATCATGAACGACTTTGCCGCCCACAACGTTGAGCAGCATGTTAAGACCCGCCTGACCGCCATTACCGACGAGGGCGTGGAGGCCGTTCGCACCACCGAGGACGGCGCCGAGGAGCCGGTGAAGATCGCCTGCGATTACGTGGTGATGGCCGTGGGCTCCAAGGCCAACGCGTTTGACCTGGATGGCGTGACGGTGCCCGTGACCTGCGTGGGCGACTGCTCGGGTGAGCGCACCGCCGACATTGCGAGCGCCATTCGCACGGCGTATCACGCGGCCAACGAGCTGTAGTTGAACATCGCGGCCAGGCGGGACGGTGGCGCGGATCCGTCTCGCCCGGCTGTGTCCCGTCGGGTGTCAATCGGTGCGGGGCCTGCAAGCGCAGCAGGTCCCGCCCTTTTTGTTTTGCTCCGGTGGATGGCAATGCGCGGTAATCATGAGGAGTGAGGACGTCTACTGTCTCGCAGATCACTCAAAATTATTGGGGGAGGGGTTAATAACTATATCCTCTATACCAAAGGACATAAAGAGATGCCAATTTTGTTGACAAGCGAATGACGATTAGCTGCGAGTCAGCTACCAGCGTAAATAATCGATAAAGAAATGTCGTAATTTGGTGCCAAATGCCCAGATAACGCCGCGTCTATTTTAATTAACTGCTTTGAGCAAACAGTAAAATGCTACTATCTAACTTGCACGTAAGAAAGCAGATTAACGGTTAAGGCTAAGAAGTGGCAGGTATGTCGGAAGCAACTAGGACTCGCACGCATGCGCCCGAGGTTAGGCAGCGCGCCGTCGAGATCCTCCAAGAGGGGGTCGGTCATCGCGCCCTCGCTGCGGAGCTTGGCATTCCCCAGGCCACGGCTCGTCAGTGGGCCCGCGCGTATGCCGTGGGCGGTGCCGACGCCGTTCTCAACGCCGGTTCGCATCATCACACCTATTCGTACGACGTAAAGCTCGCTGTGGTTAAGGACCGTCTGGAAAACGGCTTGACGGTTCGCGAGGCCATGATCAAGCACAAGATTCCCAGCGAGTCTTCGGTCAAGGCTTGGTGCCGTCAGTACCGCGAGAGCGGTGAGTCCGCACTGGTCGATAAGCCGCGCGGTCGCAAGCCGCGCGTTAAAAAGGCGGAATAGCAAACGGGATGGTGCGCCCACAGGGGCGCATTTTTCTTGCCGCGCCAACTTTTTGGACCGGCGCGAGCCTATCGGGACATCCTCCAAAGTGGCCAATAAACCGCGCGCAGCAGCCCGCGCGCCTGTCGCTGCGATAGGGGAGCGTCGCCCCACTGCTCCAAAGCGGACGTGCCCTTACCCCGTACGCCTAAAACTCCCCAGTTGACCGAAAACCTGCCGCCGCAACCCCGTAATTGAGCTATAACGTTAAACAATTGCAGCGTTTTGGCATGGGGGAGTGATGGTATGACGCTACTGTATTTCCTTACCCTGTTTCCGCTGGTACCGGCACTGGGCATGCTGCTCGCGCGCGGTGACCGCGCCCGCGATGCGGTGGGGCTCATAGGCTCCGGCATTATTATGGCGGTGACAGTTGTAGTCGCCGTCATGTTTTTTGGCACGGGTCCGCAGAGCTTCGAGGTTGCCCCCGGCACCTCGCATGTGCTCTCGATCATCAGTTCCGTTATCGACGTCATCCTGTGCGCCGTCATCCTGTACAACGCGTACAAATATAGGAACGCGCTCACCACGGTGCTCGGCGTAGTCCAGTTGGTGGGCTCGCTCGCCTTTGCAGCCATGACGCTGCCCGCGACCGAAGCCGTCACCGCAACCCCGCTCTACCTGGACTACATGAGCGTGATCATGGTCCTCGCCGTCGGCATCGTCGGCAGCTTAATCTGCGTGTATGCCCTGGGCTACATGAAGGACTTCCAGGCCCATGACGAGCACGAGGCCGCGCTACGCGGGCAGACCGCGCCCGACCGTCGCCCGCAGTTCCTGGCGCTTATGTTCCTATTCCTCTCGGCTATGTTCGTCATCGTGACGAGTGACAACCTTGAGTGGCTGTTCTGCGGCTGGGAAATCACCACCGTGTGCTCGTTCCTCATGATTGGCTACACGCGCACGCCCGAGGCCATCAAAAACGCCTTCACCCAAATCATCCTCAACATGCTGGGCGGCATCGCGTTTTTGGCCGGACTCATGTATCTGCACGTTAACGGCATGCCGCTGACCATCTCGGGCATGATCGAGCTTTCCGGCGCCGGAACCGCGCAATCCGCGCTGCTGGTGATGCCGGTCGTTCTGCTGTCGCTCGCCGCCCTTACCAAGGCCGCGCAGATGCCGTTCCACACCTGGCTGTTGGGTGCCATGGTTGCCCCCACGCCCACGAGCGCCCTGCTGCACTCGTCAACCATGGTCAAAGCCGGCGTGTTCCTGATGGTCAAGCTGAGCCCGCTCTATGCCATCTATCCCGTGACTGGCTTTATGGTCACGAGTGTGGGTGCCATCACGTTTTTACTTGCTGCCCTCATGGCCATCTCGCAGAGCAACGCCAAACGCGTGCTCGCGTACTCCACCATTTCCAACTTGGGCCTCATCAGTGCCTGCTTGGGTGTCGGCGCGCCCGAGGCCGTATGGGCGGCCATCTTCCTGATCCTGTTCCACACGGTGGCAAAGTCGTTGCTGTTCCTGTGCGTGGGCACGGCCGAGCACCATATCGGCAGCCGCGATATCGAGGACATGGACGGTATGTTCAGCCGCATGCCGCACCTGACGCGTCTGATGATGCTGGGCATCATGGGCATGTTTGTGGCGCCGTTTGGCATGCTCGTGTCCAAGTGGGGCGCCCTGGTGGCGTTTGCGCAGACTGGCAACGTGCTCATGATCATGGTGCTGGCCTTTGGCTCGGCCGCGACGTTCTTCTTCTGGGGCAAGTGGCTTGCCAAGCTTTCGGGCGTCGACCCCACGGCTCAAAACGTGGAGGTCAATGTCCACAAGACCGAATGGATGGCGCTCAACACCATCGCCGCGCTACTGATTCTGTGCTGCGTGGCGTTTCCGGTTATCTCGAGCGGTCTGGTGTCGCCTTACTTGGCCATGGTGTTTGGCCGCGTGCCGTACGTTATCGGCAAGGACGCCATGTATCTGATGGTGGTTATCGTGGCGTTTATCGCCGTGGTGCTGCTGACTTCATTCCGCGTGAGCAACAAGCCGCACGTAAACGTATACCTTTCGGGCGTGGGAACCGACAAATATCGCCATTTCCGCGGCTCGATGGGACACGAGGTGAAGGCCGAAAAGCGCAATTGGTACTCGGAGGACGCCCTTGGCGAGAAGCGTATTGGCCCCGCGGGTAGCGTCGTGTGCTGCAGCATTATCTTGTTTGCGCTGCTGTGTTGCGCGTGGATTGGGCCCGAGAGACTTGCCATGAGCGCGCCCTCGGTGCTGCGCGGCAAGTATTTCGAAGGCTCGGGCGTCATGGGCATCTTTATAGGCACCGTGGCGTTTGCCCTGATTGCGCCGCTTGTGGGCGGCTTGATCGACGGTCTTGACCGTAAGCTTTCGGCTCGCATGCAGGGCCGCGTGGGCCCGTGCCTGCTGCAGCCCTTCTACGATGTTGCCAAGCTGCTGCGCAAGGCCCCTGCCAGCGTAAACACCATGGATGATACCTACATGGCGTGCGCGCTCATCTTTACCGTGGTGGGCGGCGGCATCTTTGTGTCGGGTTCCAACACGCTGCTGTGCGCTTTTATGGTGACGCTCGCCGCGATCTTTGTGGTGTTGGCGTCCGCCTCGACGCAAAGCCCGTTTGCCCAGGTTGGTGCCGACCGAGAGCTGCTGCAGGTTATGAGCTACGAGCCCGCCGTTCTGCTGATGAGCGTGGGCCTGTACCTTGCCACCGATAGCTTCGATTCCATCGCCGTGACGGGGCAGTCGGCCCCCATCATCGTGTACAGCGCGCCCATTTTCCTCGCACTGCTCGCGGTGCTTACCATCAAGCTACGCAAGTCGCCGTTTGACCTTTCGTACTCGCATCACGCGCATCAGGAGATTGTCCAGGGCGTCGCCACCGAGATGAGCGGCGGCACGCTGGCCAAGATGACCCTTATGCACTGGTGCGAGACCGTGCTGTTTTTGATGTGGGTGGGCATGTTCTTTGTTTGGGACAACCCGGTGAGCTGGGTGGTCGCCCTGGTCGTGATGGCCGCGACGTACTTTGTCGAGGTGCTGATCGACAACACCTTCGCGCGCAGCACCTGGCGCAGCTGCTTTAGGCTCGGATGGGGTGTGGCGCTGGTGTTTGGCCTGCTCAACCTTATGCCCATCCTCGTCGACGTATTTATTTAGGAGGCGGCATCCATGGATCATAAAATGTCGCGCTCACCGTGGGTTATTCATTACGACGGTTCGAGCTGCAACGGATGCGATATCGAGGTGCTGGCCTCGCTCACGCCGCTGTTCGATGCGGAGCGCTTTGGCGTGGTCAACACCGGCAACCCCAAGCATGCGGATATCTTTTTGGTGACGGGGTCGGTCAATGCCCAGAACCTGCCTGTCGTGCGCCAGATCTACAACCAGATGCTCGAGCCCAAGTGCGTGGTGGCGTGCGGCATCTGCGCGTGTTCGGGCGGCGTGTTCCGCGATGCCTATAACGTGATCGGCGGCGTGGACCGCGCGATTCCCGTGGACGTGTACGCGCCCGGGTGCGCCATTCGCCCCGAGACGGTGATCGATGCCATCGTGGAGGCGTGCGGCATCCTGGACCAGAAGGAGGCCGTGATGCGCGCCGGCGGCGATCCGCTCACCGTGGGCGGTGCCGCTACCTGGGACGGTGGCGTTGAGCTGGGCGAGGACGGGTTTGTGGCTGCGGGGGCCGGGGCCAGTGTCGACGCAGGCGCGGCTGACAGTGCGCCCGCCGCTGCAAAGGAGGCCGAGTAATGCAAAAGGCTATCTATACCACCGTTGGGATCGATGAACTGTTGCCGCATGTGCAGGCGCTCAAAGGTACCGGCGCGCGCTTTGTGCAGATGCATGCCGAGCGCTGTGTGGACGACGGATCGTATCGCTTGGTCTATACGTTTATCAACGTTCGTGTTGCTCAGGAGCATATTGCGCAGGACGGCAGCTATGCGATCGAGAACCTGGTGGTTGAGGGCATCGACCAGTACCAGGAGATTCCGTCCATCAGCTCGTACTATCCGGCGGTATTCCCGTTTGAGAACGAGGCGCACGACCTGTTTGGTCTTGCCATCACTGACATGCAGGTCGACTTTAAGGGCTTTTTCTACCAGGTTTCGACTGCCGAGCCCATGAGCGTTATCACGCCCGAGGTGAAGGCCGCGCGCGAGAAGGCCATGAAGGTCCGTGCCGCTGCCGAGGCCAAGGCGCGCAAGGCTGCGGCCGAGAAGGCCGCTGCCGCTGCTGCTGCGGGGGAGGGCGCTGCGGATGCCGGCGATGCTGCGAGTGCTGCTGCCGCCCAGCCCGCTGCGGCTGCCGCCCAGCCCGCTGCGGCTGCCGGCTCCGATGCTCAGCACGATGAGGCTGCTGCGAAGGCCGCGCTCAAGGCCGCCGAGATGGAGGCAAAGCTCGCCGCCATGGATCCCGAGAAAGCGGCCAAGGTCCGCGCGGCGCTTGCCGCCAAGGCCGCCCGCGACAAGCAGAAAGAGGAGGCGTAAGGTCCATGGCACATCGCTCCGTCATTCCGTTTGGCCCGCAGCACCCGGTGCTGCCCGAGCCGCTTCATCTGGACCTGGTGATCGAGGACGACCGCGTCATCGAGGCAATTCCGCAGATCGGTTTTGTGCACCGCGGGCTCGAGAAGCTCACCGAAAAGCGCGATATGCATCAGTTTGGCTACATCGCCGAGCGCATCTGCGGCATCTGCGCCGTGGGCCACAGCTATGGCTATGCCAGCGCCTGCGAGCGTATGCTCGACATCGAGGTGCCCGGCCGCGTGCAGTATATCCGCACCATTCTGCATGAGCTTTCGCGCATCCACTCGCACCTGCTGTGGCTGGGCCTGCTCGCCGATGCCTTTGGCTTCGAGGCGCTGTTCTATCGTTCGTGGACCCTGCGCGAGCAGATTCTCAAGATCTTCGAGAGCACGTGCGGCGGGCGCGTGATTCTGTCGATTAACGAGATCGGCGGCCTTAAGCACGATATCGAGGACTCCGAGCTGGCGGGCATTGTCCAGATGCTCGATGCCATGCGCCCCGACTACGAGGCCCTGGTGCATACGTTTTTGGACGACAACAGCTGCGGCGAGCGCCTGCATGGCGTAGGCGTGATCGGCAAGAAGGACGCGCTGGATCTGTCGATGGTTGGCCCGTTTGGGCGCGCCTCGGGCGTGGACTACGACGTGCGCATGTTTGGCGACGGCGCCTATGCGGATCTGGCTGCGTTTGGGCCCATCGTTGCTACCGATGGCGACTGCTATGCCCGCTGCCAGGTGCGTTGTGCCGAGGTCACGCAGGCCATGGACATCATCAAGGAGCTCGTGGGCAAGATTCCGCACGACGGTATCGGCGGGCGCACCAAGCTTACGCCGGCCGACGGCGCGCGCGGCGAGGTTGTGATTGAGCAGCCGCGCGGCGAGGCGTACTACTATGTGCGCGGCAACGGCACCAAGAATCTGGACCGTTTCCGCGTGCGCACGCCGACGTCGCAGAACCTGGCGGGTCTGACACATGCGCTGCAGGGCGTGCTCCTTGCCAACGTGCCCATGATTATCCTGACCATCGACCCCTGCATTAGCTGCACGGAAAGGTAGGCGCGGCATGAGTTTACTGACATTTGCCAAGACGGCCTTGGGTTCTATGGTCAAGCGGCCGGTCACGGTGTGCTATCCGCAGGAGAAGCTGACGGCGCCCGAGCGCCTGCGCGGGCATATCGTCAATGACATGGATGTGTGCATTTGCTGCGGCATGTGCGCGCGCCGTTGCCCGGCGGGCGCGCTCGCGGTCGATCGCAAGGGTGGAACGTGGTCGATCGACCCGTATGCCTGCGTGGTGTGCGGTGAGTGCATCGAGAGCTGCCCCAAGCACTGCCTGACTATGGACACCGCCCGCACCCCAGTCGCAGCGGACAAGACTCCCACAGTAGAAACCAAGCAGGAATAGCGCTGGAATAGGGCCGGTGGGGCAAAAATGCCCCATCGGCCCCGCGCTTAAACGCGCGGTTGGGCCGCCACGAACAAAACTATGCCGGATTACGGGGCTGGATAGCGAATCTCCGACCATACGGAAAATCGCAAAAACAAAACCGCAGGTAGATAGCCTGCCGTTTTTCAAAAAATGAAGGTATGGATGAGGGCCTCGGCTTTAGCCCCGTAATCCGGCATAGTTTTGAAATGGCGCCATATCCGTAACGGCTCTTGAGCTCCCGTGGACAGAGGGAAACGGATCATTTTGGCCTTGCGAGGGCTGTCACGTGACCCGCCTGCCACGAAATGGGCCCATCTACTACGTTTAGGTGGCAACCCTCGACCACGGCAAGTAATGCGAAATGAAAATCGCAGGTAGAACGCCTCCGATTTTTCATGAAAAGCGGCTATGGTCGGGGGTATCGAGTCAAACGTAGTAGATGGGCTAGTTTTCTGGCGAGCGCTATCGATTGCTTCCTTGGGGATGGAGGAAAACGCGTCCTTTTGTCCCCGTCAATCTTGAATCGCATCCGTTTTCCTGCGAAAACCTTCGTGTCTCAACTTTGGTGAGACATTTGTCTCACGCCCAAAACCGAATCTGGAACATGTGTCACCTGCCCTAATTGTGTCTCATTCCGTAACTTTAGGCTGATGCAAGGTCTGAGCCCGCGAGAAGGGAGACGCGATGAGCAGGTACACGAGGGGTCTCTTGGCGGTGATACTGGCCGTAGTGCTGGTGTTGCCAGCCGCAGCATTCGCCATGCTGCCCGAGGCCAACGCCAGGTCCAGCACAGGAATGGACGGACCGACAGTAAACGGGACGGTCGTCGACCCCGATACTAGCGGACGCTGGGAAATCTGGGCGGCAGGCCACGGTGGCAATAAGGTAACGACCCAAAACGTCGGTCGAATCTGGACCGACAAGACGGTCAAGGCAACCGGGAAAAACGAAGAGTCGGACTTTTTGACCACGCTTTCGGCGATGTCCTCGACGTCTAATTCAACCGTGACGGTCACCACGCCACTCGACATCGTGATGGTGCTGGATGCCTCCGGCTCGATGGATGATCCTATGGGTGGCGGAGATTCCACCAAGCGTATCGATGCGCTGAAGGGCGCTGCGAACAGCTTTATCGATACCATCGCCAAACAAAACGAGGCTATCGAGGGTGTTGATAGGCAGCATAGGGTTGCCATTGTTAAGTTTGCGGGTGATAAGACCAATAAGGTCGGCAATGACCAGTACAAGAAAGGGCAATTTTGGTACAACAACTCGCAGGTGATGAAGGGTTTGACCGATTGCTCTGGCGGCAACGTGAAAGTTCTTGAGGATACAGTTGCTGGAATCAAGCCAAGCGGTGCCACGCGTGCCGACTATGGTCTGGAACTGGCCGGGGATATCACTTCTGGCCGCGCAGATGCCAAGAAGATCGTTGTGTTCTTTACCGACGGCAAGCCAACGAGCTTCAGCGAGTTTGATTCTGACGTCGCCAAGGGTGCCGTGACGGCTGCCAAGAAGATGAAGGATGGCAAGGCCACCGTTTATACCATCGGCATCTTTAGTGGAGCGGACCCCGCTGACGATCCCTCGAAAGAGGGGACAAGCGACGTCAACAAGTTTATGCACGCCGTGTCGAGTAATTATCCCGATGCCACGTCGTATGCGAGCGACGAGCTTGGCACACGCGTGGAAAACTCCGACTACTACAAGTCGGCGACCAATGCCGAAGAGCTCAAGAAGGTCTTCGACGACATCTCACAAGCCATTACATCGGAGCCGCCTTATCCGACCGAAATCCATAAGGGCTACGACGAGACCAAATCCGGCTACATCACGTTTACCGACGAGCTGGGCGACTTTATGCAGGTCGACGGATTTACCGAAGTCGTCATCAACGGCACGTCGTTTACCAAGGCGAGCAAGACGGTCAACAAAGAGACCAATACCGACACCTACGAGTTCGCCGGCAAGGCAAAAGACCTGCTCATTACCGTGCAGCGCGCTGGCGATGACGATCCCCGGAAGGGCGATATCGTAACGGTTAATATTCCTGCGTCGTTGATTCCGCTGAGTCACTTTAAGACCGTAGACGGCAAGCTTTCGGTCGACAACGTTAAGCCCATTCAGGTGAAGTATGCCTCGAGCGTGAAGAGCGCCGCGCTTGACAACCTGTTTACGCCCGAGAAGGTAGCAGGGCTCAAGAACTACATCGAGCATAATACGACTGTCGTTGACGGCACCAAGACCGTGAGCTTCTACGCGAACAAGTGGAGCGGTGGTGCGTTGGGTGATACGGTTGCGACCTTTGAGCCGGCCGACACCAACCGCTACTACTACTTCCAGAAGCAGACTCCCATTTACGCGGATAAGGGCTGCACGCAGCCTGCAAAGAATTCGCTGGCAGATACCGGCACCTATTACTACAAGGATGAGTTTGAGGAGCAGGGCGAAAACGGCGAGGCCAAGCCCGCCACTGCCGTCATCGAGTTTATCGGCGGCGACGCTGCCAAGTTTGACGGCGCTATAGTTGCCGACGGGGACGGCAACCTTTCGTTTAGCGTGGGAACCGCGCGTCTGGCCTTTATCGATGAGCTCCACACTACCAAGGGCAGCGTGGGCGGCAACAACACTGGTACCGCGACTGACGTTCTCAATCCCAAGTGGAACAACGTGTCCGCCAAGGCGACCGCGACGCATGTCAATTCCTACCTAGGCAACAACGGCAAGATCAGCTTTGCGTATGACATGACGCCGGCAATGGTGGAAACCAAGGCCAGCTTCGGCCTGACCAAGGTGCTCGAGGGTCGCGACTGGACGAATGCTGACGCGTTTGAGTTTGGCCTGACATCCGAGAGCGGCGCCCCGATGCCTGCGGCTAGGACTGCGACCGTGCGCAAGGCTGACCTGGACCAGGGCAAGGCTGCCATCGACTTCGGCACGATCGAATACACCGAACCTGGCACGTACGTCTACAAGGTCAGCGAAAAGAACGCCGGGACCACGGTTGACGGCATTGCCTACAGCAAGAACGTCGCGGAGGTCACCGTGACGGTAACGCCCAACAAGAGGGGCGAGCTCAGCGCCGCTGTGAAGGTGACTTGGAGCGAAGCCGACGAGACCGAGTTCAAGAACGTCTACACTGCGGAGCCTGTTGAGTCCAGCGTTACCGACAAGATTGACGTGACCAAGTCTCTGACCGGGCGCGACCTTACGGCCGGTGAGTTCAGCTTTGAGCTGCGCGAGATTAAGGGTGAGGACTCTGAGCTTATCGAGACCGTTAAGAACGCCGCCGACGGCAAGGTGACGTTCAGTGCCATCAAGTACACCGAGATCGGCCAGCACACCTACAAGCTGTATGAGGTTAAGGGCAACGCCGGCGGTATTGACTACGATGACGCGGTCTACACCATCGTGACGACCATCGCCGATAACGGCAAGGGCCAGCTGGTTGCCACGCACGAGCTGAAGGACGCCAAGGACGTCAAGAGCATCGAGTTCAAGAACGCCTACACCACGAATGCTACCGAGGCATCGCTTGCGGGTATCAAGAATCTGCAGGTTGACGACGCTCTGACCCCGGCTGATATCACCGGCAAGTTCACCTTTACCGTGACCGGTGAAGAGGGCGCGCCTATGCCTGCGAGCACGAGCGTGCACAACGACGTCGACGGCAAGGTCGACTTTGGCAAGATTACCTTTACGCTCGACGACCTTAACAAGGCTGTGGGCGAGAAGCCCGAGAAGCGCGAGCACACCTTTACCTACACCGTGACCGAGTCCGGTGAGGTCGCTGGCGTGACCAACGACGCCAAGCTGTCGCGCGAGGTTTCCTTCACCGTGACCGATGACGGCAAGGGGAATCTGCGCGTATCCCGCAAGCCGGACGGTGATGCGGCCTTCACGTTCACCAATACCTATAACGTGACGCCTGTCGAGACGAGCGTCACCGAACAGATCACCGCGACCAAGGTCCTGACCGGCCGCGACCTCAAGGAGGGCGAGTTCTCCTTCGAGCTCGTCGAGGGCGACAAGGTTGTCGCCACCGGCACTAACGACGCCGAGGGCAACATCACGATGAGCGCCGTGAAGTACACCGAGGCCGGCGAGCACACCTACACGCTGCGCGAGGTCAACGGCGGAACCACCAGCAAGGGCATCACGTACAGCGACACCAAGTACACCATCGAGGCCACCATTACCGACAACGGTGACGGTACCCTCAGCGCTACGCACGAGCTGAAGAGCGCCACGCCTGCGACCTTCAAGAACACCTACAGCGTGACCCCGCTCGATGCAGAGCTCGACTTTGACCTGAGCAAGGTCATCAGCGGCCGCGAGTGGACGGATGGGGACGAGTTCAGCTTTACCATTACCGCCCCCGATGGCGCCCCGCTCCCCGATCCTGCGACCGTAACCGTGAGCAAGCACGATGCGAAGGACGGCATTGCCGCCATCAAGTTCGGCAAGATTCGCTACACGGCCACCGGAACCTACAAGTACGAGATCCGCGAGAACGCGGGCAGCACGGTCGGCATGACGTATGACGCGCATGTCGCAACCGCCGAAGTGACCGTGACCGAGAACGGCGATGGCAGCCTGACCGCCAACGTCACCAAGAAGGAAAACGGACGCTTTACCAACACGTACCGCACTGAGCTTAACTACACCGCTGCCGGCGGTCTGTGGCTCAGCAAGTATCTGGACGGCCGCCCCATGACCGAGGGTCAGTTCACCTTTACCGTGACACCTGCTGACGACGCTTCGGCTCGCGCGCTCGGTCTGCTGCCCGGGGCTAATAGCTTCAAGTCCCCCGCAGCGGCAGAGGCAACGGTCGGACTGATCGACATTCTGGCTGGTCATGAGGTTATATTTACGCAGGATGACGCCGGCAAGACCTTTACGTACACCGTGGCCGAGAAGAACGACGGCCAGTCCGGTTACACCTACGACGACGCCGTGCGCACGGTGACGATCGCCATTGCCGACGACACCGCCGGCACGCTCACTGCTACGACGACCGTTTCCGGCGGTCCCGAGGGCACGCATGAGACGGTCCACAAGAGTGGCGAGAACAAGGTCGAGAAGGCCCTGGTGCCGTTCCACAACAGTTACAGCGCTACGACCAACACGCCTGGCGGCACCGCCGCTCAGGTCGTTGCCACCAAGACTCTGACCGGCCGCCCGATGGCCGACGGTGAGTTCTGGTTCGGCATCGCCTATCAGGGTGAGCTTGTGGCATACGAAAACCTCAAGCCCAATATTGGCGGGCACGTGAGCTTTGATACGCTGCACTACGACACTAAGATGCTTGCTAATCTTGAGGCTGCTGGGCTTGCTTATCGTACCGATAAGGACGGTAAGCTTGCCTGGACCATTAACTACACGGCCTACGAAGATTTATTCGGGCTGCCGAATGGCGTTTCCGCTACAACGTGGAGCTTTGGCTTTAAGGTTATCGTCGTCGACAACGGTGACGGTACCCTGACGGCAACGGTCGACTACGGCGGCGTCGAGCCCTTGTTCGAGAACGTCTACGGCGCCGAAGCCGTCGATGCCGCGCTCACCGGCACTAAGAAGCTCCAAGCTGCCGAGGGCCTGACCCCGGCTGACATCACGGGCAAGTTCACCTTTACCGTGACCGCCGACGAGTCTGGTGCCCCGATGCCCGAGCGCACGACCGCAACCAACGACGCGGCTGGCAACGTGGACTTTGGCAAGATCCACTTTACGCTCGAGGACCTCAACCGCGCTCTGGGCGTGACGGACGATGCGACCGATAAGGCCGAGGCCGACGAAGCTGACGAAGCCGAGGCCGACGAGGCAGAGGCTGAAGAGGCCGACACCGATGCCAACGCCGACGAGCCCAGCGACGAGCCCGAGCCCGCAGCCCCCACCGCTCCGCGCTCGCACACCTTTACTTACACGGTGACCGAGTCCGGCAGTGCCCCTGGCGTGACCAATGACACCAACGCCACGCGCAAGGTTTCCTACACCGTGTCTGACGACGGTGCTGGGCATCTGAGCGTCAAGCGCGAAGGCGACGACGGTGCTGCCTTCACGTTTACCAACACCTACGGCGTGGCACCTACCGATTCGTCCGTGACCGATCAGGTCAAGACAGTCAAGCGCCTGACTGGACGCGACCTTGCGGCAGGCGAGTTCACGTTTGAGCTGCTCGAGGACGACGTGGTTGTCGCTAACGGCACCAACGACGCTAACGGCACCGTGACGCTGAGCCCGATTCGCTACGAGGCACCCGGCACGTACACGTACACGCTGCGCGAGGCTTGCCCCAACGCGCTCGGCCTGTACAAGGGCGTCACCTATGACGGCACGACCTACACCGTCGTGACCACCGTCTCCGACAATGGTGACGGCACGCTGACCGCGACGCACAAGCTCGAGGGAACCACCGAGTCGGCTGGCTTTACCAACAAGTATCACGCCATGCCCACTCAGGTCTCCATCGGCGCCATCAAGGTGCTTGAGGGACGCGAGCTCAAGAAGGACGAGTTCAGCTTTAAGCTCGTTGGCGAGGGCATCGAGTCCACCGTCACCAACGATGCCGACGGCAAGATCAACTTCGACAAGTTCGAGTACGACGAGCCTGGTACGTACGTCTACACCATCGCCGAGGTCAAGGGCGACGAGGTCGGTATGACCTACGATAAGTCCGTCTTTACCGCGACCGTCAACGTGGCCGATGACGGCGAGGGCGACCTCAAGGCGAACGTCGCCTTTACCAAGGGCGACAGGAGCGTCGAGGGTATCGTGTTCAACAACACGTACAAAAAGCCCGAGACGCCCGTGCCGACGCCCGATCCCGGCGCGCCCAAGACCGTGACGAACATCGTCAAGACGGTCAAGGGTTTCCTGCCCACCACAGGCGACCAGCAGGCTGCTGCTCTGCTTATGGCATTTGTCATCGCCATGGCCGGCGTCGGAGCCCTGGTCTGGGGTATCCGTAAGCGCTAGGCACGTCGACAGCGCCCGGGGCCAAAAGGCCCCGGGCGGCCGGTAGGGCTAAATCCCGACCTACTCCTACCCCCAGCCGCCACGGAGGCATCTCCCTCCTCCGTGGCGGCGCTTTTGTGCGTTGGGGAGGAGGGCGCGCCACGAAACCGGCCCATCTACTACGTTTAGCTTCTTACCCCCAACCATGCCGAAAAGCGCGAAAACAAAACCGCAGGTAGAACGCCTGCGGTTTTGTTCAAAACGAAGGTATGGTCAGGGGTATCGAGTCAAACGTAGTAGATGGGCCGATTTCGTGGCGGGCGCCGTCAGTCGATCTCCGCGGGCGGAAGAAAACGGATCATTTTGGTCCCGCGAGGCTTGCGGAGGCACTCGTGCAGGGCCGCCCGAACAAAACTATGTCGGTTTACTACGATGAATTCGACATTCCCGACCATGACTGCATTTTTCTAAATATTGCAAGCGTTCTACCTGCGCTTTTGCAAGCGCGCAATTTGCCGTGGTCGAAGGTGGACGATTCATCGTAGTAAACCGGCATAGTTTTGAAATGGGATTAAATCGGTGGCAGCCATTTTGCTATGCCGGGGCGGTCAGTCGTTGGGCAACTACCCTCGCAGGTAGGCGATGGCGATCTGCGTGCGGTTGCGCAGGCCCATCTTTGCAAGGATCGAGCTGATGTGGTTGCGCACGGTGCCTTCGCCCATGTAGGCGGTGGCGGCAATCTCCTTGTTGTCGAGGCCGCGGGCGATGAGCTCGGCGACTTCGAACTCGCGGTCGGTTAGGCCGGCAAAGGCTGTGGGCCGGCGGGGCGCGTCGGCTTCGGTGCCCGCCCCATCAAAATCGATATCCTCGATCGCCTTGCCCTCGAGTATGCGTTTGCCGTCCATGACCTGCGCCAACGCTGGCGGAATGGCGGCGACATCGGTCTTGATCAGGTAGCCGCGGGCGCCGAGCTTGAGCGCCGACACAATGTACTCGTCATCCGAGAATGTCGTCAGAAACACCACGCGCGCCGAAGGGTCGCGCTCAAGGATCTCGCGTGCCGCCGAAAGTCCGTCACGCCCCGGCATCTGAATGTCGAGCAGTGCGATATCGGGCGCGTGTTCGGCATAGAGCGAAACCGCATCGTTGCCGTTGGCGCCGGTGCCCACTACCTCGATCTGCGGATGGGCGCCCAGGATAATCTTGAGTGAATCGACTACCAGACGGTCGTCGTCGACAACGATGAGTCTCATCGTCCCTCATCTCCTTGCTGTTTGGGAACGGTGGCAAACACACGCCAGCCGCCGGCGCCGGCGCGCGGGCCGGCGGTGAAGGTGCCGCCAAGCGCCTCGACGCGCTCGCGCATGGAGGCGAGCCCCATGCCCTCCGCGGCGCCGCGGCTGCTTGCTTGGACCCCGCCCGCGCCATCGTCGGTAACGATGAGCTGGTAAAACGACGGATGCTCCATGCACCGTACGGTGACAGTATGGGCGCAAGCATGGCGCATGATGTTGGAGAGCGCCTCGCGCAGGACCGCCGCAAAGCAGTTGGCGACATTTGCGGGCGCATGCTCGGCCAAAACTTCAAGCTCAATCTGCGGACCGCCGTCCGTGCGCGCGCCTTCGACAATGCGTTCGAGCTGCACGGAAAGGTCGACAGCGTTGTCGTTGAGCGCGTGGACGCTGGTGCGCACAAGCTGGAGCGCCTCGTCAACCGTGCGTTTAACGTCGGCGAAATCGGCGGCGACGCCGGGCTCGTCGGCGTGGACCACGCGCAGTGCTTCGGCTTGCAGCGAGGCGCGCGTGAGCTGGTGGCCCACATTGTCGTGGATCTCGCGCGCGATGCGGGCACGTTCGGCGAGCGTCGCGAGTTCGACTTCGTAGTCCTGGCGGTCGGCAAGATCGCGGTTGCGCGCTTCGAGCGCGAGGGCTCGTTCTTGCAGCCCGTCGCGGGTACGGCGCATGCGCTGTTGCTCGCGCTCCAGCTGGGCGGTACGTAGCGATAGCAAGGTGGCGGCAACCGAAAGGATGGCGGTCAGCAGGAGCGTTCGGGTGGTGAGCGCGCCGCCGCGAAGGTCCGCGACAAGCGCGCAGACAAACACGGCGCCAATCGCCAGCGCGGGCCAGATGCGTTCACGGCGCACGCGTCGCGCGATGTCATAGAGGGCGAGGGGCGCAAACGGCACAAACGGCGGTATAAAGACGGCCGCGATGATGTAAACGTAGCTCGCGGCCTCGCATATGCGGCGCGTGCGTTCATCCTGTGCCACCTCGGCCAGCGAGGTGGCAATAACGCCAAGGCAAAACGCCGCGACTAGGCGAGCGTCCACAGCAAGACCCATGGCGGCCGCAATACAGCACGCCAGCACGATCGATTTGTCGAAAAGCCTGTTCATACGGGTATTGTACGCGAAGCCGCGCGTGGTGGAGGGGCCGCCTGCGCAACTGTGACATTCCTCCCACGCGGCAAATCGGGGGCGTCGGCAGGCCACGCGGCCAAGCCTCGCACTCGTGACAAAGCTCACTGGTGCGCGCCGGCGGCTCCTGCGATGATGCAATCGTACCGGGCCGCAATCAACGGAAGGGCCGCCTCATGACAGACATCGTCCACGTCGAAAACCTCGTCAAGCGCTATGACGATCTTATCGCGCTCGACCACTTTAACCTGAGCATCGCCCCCGGCGAGATCTTTGGCCTGCTCGGCCCCAACGGCTCGGGCAAAACCACGTCCATCAACTGTATCCTGCAGCTGCTTGCCTACGATAAGGGCACCATCGAGCTGTTCGGCGAGCCCATGACGCCCGCCCGCTACGACCTCAAGCGCCGCATCGGCGTGGTCCCGCAGCAAGCTGCGGTGTTCGACGAGCTCACCGTGCGCGAGAACATCGACTATTTCTGCAGCCTCTACGTCAACGACCGCAAGCGCCGCCGCGCGCTGGTCGAGGAGGCGATCGACTTTGTCGGCCTGGGCGACTTTGCCAAGTTCCGCCCCGGCAAGCTTTCGGGTGGCCTGGCGCGCCGCCTCAACATTGCCTGCGGCATCGCGCACAAGCCCGAGCTTATCTTCTTTGACGAGCCCACGGTGGCGGTCGACCCACAGAGTCGCAACGCCATCCTAGAGGGCATCTGCCGCCTGCGCGACGAGGGCGCCACGGTGGTGTATACCAGCCATTACATGGAGGAAGTCGAGCAGATTTGCAGCCGCATCATGATCATGGACGGCGGGCGCGTGCTGGCGCAGGGCACCAACGACGAGCTCAAGCGCATGATTCAGATGGGCGAGCGCGTGACCGTCGAGGTCGGCGCCGTCGAGGCCGCCACGGTCGAGCGCCTGCGCGCCCTCGAGCACGTGCTTTCGGTCGAGCTGTCCGGCGGCGAGCTCATCTGCACCTGCGAAGCGAGCCCGCACAACTTGGTCGACATCCTTGACACGCTGCGCGCCGCCGATGTGGCGCTCGGCCGCGTGTGGAGCGAGCCGCCGACCCTCAACGACGTGTTCCTCGAGATCACCGGCCGCGAGCTGCGCGACTAGGGGGCGGCCATGTTCAACACTATCATCACCACGCTCAAGACGCTATTGCGTCGACCGAGTACATGGGTCTGGGGCGCGATCTTTCCCATTGCGCTTTCAACGATGTTCATGTTTATGTTTGCGAACCTCAGCTCCGACGGCAAGGTCGACCCGGTGCCGGTAGCCGTTGTCGCTGACGAAGCCTGGGGCGCTTCGTCCTTTAAGGACGTGGCGACCTCGCTTGCCAAGGAGGGCGACGATCAACTGCTCGAGATTCACGAGTGCGACGACGCAGCCGATGCGAACCGTGCGCTTAAGGCTGGCGAGGTCGCGGGCATCTACACGGTCGATGCCGCGGGCACACCCAGGCTCACGCTGCTCTCGAGCTATGACGGCTCGCGCGCCTCGTCGGTGCTCACCGACCGCAGCATCCTTGAGACGGTGGCAAGCTCGTATACGCAAAACGCCGAGCTCATGGCCCAGATTGCTCAAGACAACCCGGCGGCGCTCGCCGACCCGGAGGCGGTTGCGCGCGCCCTGTCGCTCGAGGGCGGAACCCGCCGCGTGAGCCTGACACGCACCACGCCCGATGGCACGGTCATCTACTATTACGCGCTTTTTGGCCTGGTCGCGATGATGTCTGCCGAGTTTGCCGCTTTGAGCGTCGTCGATTTGCAGCCCAATCTGTCGGGCCTTGGCGCGCGCCGCTGCGTGGGCGGCCTTTCCAAGACGGCGTCGCTGGCCGGCATCTTTGTCGGCTCGTGGCTGGTTTCCTTTGCCTCGATGGCGGTCGCGATTGGCTACGTGCGCCTAGTCGTTGGCGTCGACTTTGGCGGGCGCGAGGGGCTGTGCCTGCTGGGCGGTGCTGCATCCGCGCTTGCCGCCACGGGCCTGGGGCTCTTTGTGGGCACGCTTCCCGTTAAGGGTGGCAAGGCGTCCAAGTCGGGCATCCTCACGGGCTTTGCCACCACGTGCGCCCTGTTCGCCGGCCTCTACGGCGAGCCGGCGATGGCGCTTGCCGACGACGTCGCCCGCGCCTTTCCGGCCGAGTGCTGGCTCAACCCCGTCAAGCTCATCTGCGACATGTTCAATCGCCTGTATTTCTTTGAGGACCTGGGGCCCTTTGCCGTCCGCGCCGGTGCGCTCGTCCTGATGACCCTGGTGTTTGTCGTCGCCGCTACGCTGATCTTTGGAAGGAGCCGCTATGAGCACCTTTAAGACCGCGCTTCGCATGGCGCTGGCGCACCCGTTCTACCTGCTCATCTATACGGTGTTCATCTCGCTCATGGGCGTATTCATCGCGGCCTCGGTGAGCTGGAACTCGTCGCAGCTTACCGAGTACGAGCCCTACGACACCAACGTGATCGTGGTCGACCGCGACAATAGCGACCTTTCGCGGGCGCTTACCAAGCACCTAGGCTCACGCTTTGACCTGGTCACGGGCGTTGGTGACGACACGTACGACCTTGCGGATGCGCTCTCCAAGAGCAATAGCGCCAAGGGCAGCGCCGATTGCGTGTTCTTTATCCCGGAGGGGTTTGAGGACGATCTTGTTGCAGCCGCCCGTGCGGGGGAAGACCTGCCCAAGCTCGATGTGACGTACGGCTCCGGTACCATGGCGGCGGCGCTCTCGTCTGCCGAGGCCTCGCGGTGGATCTCGCTCGCGGGCGCTGCGGCGGCGCTTGAGCCCACTGCCTCCAACGGTGACGTCGCCAAGGCTGCCGAGCATGCTGCCGCCAAGCGCGCCGAGGTCCAGATCGAGCAGGTCAAGGTCGAATCGACTGCCGTCGCCCCACTCGAGTCGTACTTCAACTTTGGCGCGTACGCGATCATCTCGTCGGTCATCGTGTCGGTGGGATTGGTGTTCTCGGGCATGAGCGAGCCCGAGCGCGTGCGCCGCATGGAGGCCGGCCCGGTCTCCGAGCGCCAGCGTTCGCTTGCTGTGTTCGCGGCCGCCGCGGTGCTCACCGTCTGCATCTGGTTCGTGTCGAGCATGGTGGGTGTCGTGGGCTTTGCCGGCGCGGTTGCCGAGGTCGGCGTGGGTCGTGTGTGTCTGGCGCTGGCGGCGACGTTTGCCCTGGCGTGCACGCCGCTGGCCGTTGGCTTTACGCTGTCGAGCTTGGGCGCGCGCGAGGAGTTGCTCAACGGTGTGGGTAACTTACTCGGAATGCTCATGACGTTTTTGGGCGGCGCCTGGATGCCGCTGTCGCTGATGGGTTCGGCCGTGCAGACGGTGGCGCACTTTGTGCCGACGTTTTGGGTGAACGACGCGATCGGCAAGGCGCTTGCCTCTGATTTGACGTCCACCGTGCTGGGCGATATCGCCTGCGACCTGGGCGTCACGGTGCTCTTTGCCGCTGCCATCGCCGCCGTAGGCCTAGCCCTCGCGCACAACAAATCCCGCGCCTAACCGCCTAGCCATTGGGGACGTTCTTAAACGACTGGTCATCGGGGACAGTCTTTGCCGATTCGCCGGCTCGCCGGCCGGGCTGGCAAGAGCTGTCCCTGGCGGCACTCATTGGGGACAGACTTAAATGAGTGGGTTCAGTCATTTGAACTGCGTCCCGAATCTTGGCCTTCTTTATTAGAAGCGAACACTAGGACGCTT
>UREE01000006.1 GCA_900546825.1 uncultured Collinsella sp.
GCTCAGGGGTAGCCCCCAGCAACGTCGCCGCAAGTAACGGGTCGCAGAAGTAGCGCTTGGGGCGCACGCGAACGCGGGCCTTCGAGCGCATGGGCGGCTCCCATCCGCACAGGTCCTCGGTCAGCTTGAGCCTGTTGAAGAGGTCCAGGTACGCAGCGATGGTCCTCTCGTCGGGACCCGCCTCGCCGTACGAGGCATCCTTCATGAGCGTCTTGTACGTGACAGCCTGGCTCTCGTTCATGGCAAGAGCTCGCAAAAGGCCGTGTGCAAGCTCGGGCGATCATGCGATATGCGAAATTACGCCATTCTCAATGCGGATTTTACGCTACTTTCAATGTAGTTTTTACGCCATTCTCATTGAAGGTTTTATGCTTGGCATCCTTAGCGCGACGCTCGCTCAACCCCTGACCACCGGATTGCCCGAATTCCGGGATGCTGCCTCCGCTCCAAACAAAAGGCCCCGACTCGCGATGAGCTGCCTCCCATTTCTTGAACATTAGAAATGGGAGGCTTTCCACCCCATGCCTCTATCGGAAACGGCATCCCGTCCTGAGCGTCGAATCCGGGACGTAGTTTCCGCATGCGGCCTCGTTAGGAAAGCATGTCCCACTCTGAGCGCTCATTCCGGGGCGCAATTTCCGCCAGAAACGCCGCCGGGAAAGCGCATCCCGGTTTGGAGCCGAAATCTGGGATGCGGTTTCCGGTTGAGGGCTGTCCGGAAAGCGCGTCCCATTCCGAGTGGCAATTCCGGGTCACAGTTTCCGCAGATACAAGGCGACAGTCCGCCGGCCTTATCACATGCCTTCAAATATGCGATCCAGAAACACAAAACAGCAGATAGAATGCTCTTTTTCAAAAAGTACACGTCCCGAAACTTACCAAGACTTCATATCCAGCTACCGTTCACGGTCGCCGATTACCGCCCACCGATTCAAACAAGAAATATGTCGCCAAAAGCAGGCCATCTACCTGCATGGTTAGATTTTGGTCAGCTTTTGGTCAGCTGAGCGGCAAGTTCCAGCTGATACGTTTTTGCTACCCAAAAGGAGGCGGTAGCTCATGACCCATTGCAATGACCAGCTCATCGACCAACTGCTCACTCAAGCCGAACAAGAGGGGCGCTGTCTGATTCCCCCGAGCACGGCGATCCGAAAAGCGCTCCTTCGGCGCACCGGCGGCACGGTTGTCTCGCCCATGCCGGGGTTGTTTGCGCGAAAAACGCGCTGGGATGAACTCAACCGAGCGCAACGCCATTGCGAAATCCTCCGCGCCCTTGCGATCATCCACCCCGATTGGACGTTCTGCTCGTTTTCGGCCGCCTGCCTGCTGGGGCTCGAGGTCTCGTGGCGACATCTGAACGTTGTGCATGTCTGTAGCTCGACAAAGCCGTCGGCTCGCCCGGGCGCGCATATTCAGCGGCATCAGATCGAGCCGGCCGGAGCAATCCGTCTATCCGGCACATCAGTAACGCCGCCCATCCAAACGGCTACAGATTGCCTGCTGCAAACTGGCTTTGCAGACGGCATGCCCATTGCCGATTCGGCGATCTCAAAGCTCGGCCTTACGCGAGAGCAGTTGATGGAGGCCGTCGAACAACGAGCGACCGCCCGCAATGGTCGCGCGATTCGCACTGCCCTCACGACACTTCGATATGCCGACGCCCGCGCCGAGAGCGGTGGAGAATCGGTCGCCCGAGCCGTCATGATCGAGACGGGCTTTGCGCCCGACTGGCTTCAATACGAGCTGACGGACCCCTTCGATTCGGCCAAGCCCATACGAACGGACTTTGCCTGGGAGCGCCAGACGCGGGAACTCACGCTGGGCGAGCTCGACGGGCTCATCAAATATACCGACCAGACCATGCTGACCGGACGCACCACCGCCGAGGCGCTCGTTGCCGAACGACAGCGCGAGGCGCACCTATCGCTCTACGGTCACCCTCTGCTGCGCTTTACCATGAACGAGGTCCGCTCGGCAGGAATGCTCGCCAAAAAGCTGCAGACGGCAGGCATCCGGCAGACCGCGCTACCGACATGGCTCAACGACGTGGAGCTGTAGGAGCCGCTAGGCCGCGCATCGCCGAATCGCATCCCCCTATCTGGGCCGCGTTTTCCCAACGGCCACGCCAACGGAAAGCGCGTCCCAGTCTGGACGCTCAAAACGAGACACGCTTTCCGGATGGCGGGCCAGCGGAAAGCGTGTCCCGGAATCAAGCCTCAGAACGGGACGCAGCTTCCGCTTGAGAGCTGTTCCGGAAAACGTGTCCCACTCTGGAGCCGAATTCCGGGATGCAGTTTCCGTCAGAGGCTCAGGAGGAAAATACATCCCATTCTGAGCAGCGATTCCGGGACGCAGTTTCCGCTTGAAGGCCGATCCGGAAAGTACGTCCCACTCTGGGGCTCGATTCTGGGGCACAGCTTCCGCTTGAGGCCTCCGCCGGAAAGCGTGTCCCGTTCTGAGGCCTGATTCCGGGATGCAATTTCCGCTTGAGAGCCGTTCCGGAAAGTACGTCCCATTCTGGAGCCGAAATCTGGGACGCAGCTTCCGCATGCGGAGGCGCTCCAAACAAAAGGCCCCGGCTCGCGATGGAGCTGGGGCCAAGGGCACAGCATATGCAGTTGGTGTTGAGCGCGAACAGCCCGTCAGCAATGACCGTCCGCGCTCTACCCTACCCGCGGTGACGGGCGCGGCTGTACGGCGTATCCACCATGGGCAGATCGGGGCGTAGCTTGCCGTCAAACGCGCGGTAGGCGTTCTGCACGGCGGGCGCCGTGGGGATCGTTGCGATCTCGCCGATGCCCTTGCCGCCGTATGCCACGGGCAGCAGCTCGTCCTTCTCCACGTAGATGGCGTGGATATCCGGAATCTCGGGCGCACGGAACAGCCCGAGCGTGCCGTATCTTGCCTGGGGCACGCAGTCCTTGAGCGGCCAGTCCTCGGTAAGCGCATAGCCCATACCCATGAGCACGCCGCCTTCGATCTGACCCTGGATGGAGATGGGGTTGACCACCTTGCCGGAATCGTGCGCGGCATAGACCTCGCTCACGCGGCCGTCATCGTCCAGAATGACCACATGTGTGGCAAAGCCGTAGCAGATGTGGCTCTTGGGGTTGGGAACATCCGCGCCCAGTTTGTCGGTCGGCTCCAGATACACGTAGCCAAACTCGCATCCCTCGAGCGCCTTGATGGCGGCCGCGGGATCTTGAGGATGCATGCCCTGGCCGGCGACGAGTTCCTGCGTGCGCAGCTGATAGGCACGACCGTCGTCGTACTCGATCTTGACGCCGTCACCATGGGCGCTCACCGGGGCGGTAGGCGCAGGCTTGCCGGCCTCGATGCCAACCATGGCATCGCGCAGCAGGAAGGCGGCGCCGCGAACGGCCTCGCCGGTCACGACCGTCTGACGCGAGCCAGACGTGGTTCCGGAGTCGGGAGCGTTCTCGGTGGAGCACTCGCCATTGGCAATGCAGCTCAGCGGCAGACCGCAGGCCTCGGCAACGTCCTGCAAAAAGACGGTGTTGCAGCCCTGGCCGATGTCGGACGTGGCGGCATAGACCACGGCGCGACCATCCTCGACGCGAATCTTGCAGCGGCCGGCATCGGGCAGGCCCACACCCACGCCGGCGTTCTTCATGGCGCAGGCGATACCGGCGTGTCCGGGATGCGCATAGTAGGCATCCTTGACCTCGAGCAATGTCTCCTTCAGCGCCGTGGAGCAATCGGCGATCTGGCCGTTGGGCAAAACCTCGCCCGGCTCGATGGCGTTTCTGTAACGAATCTCCCACGGGTCCAGGCCGACCTTCTCTGCCAGCAAGTCGATCAGGCTCTCGAGCGCAAACTCGGACTGGCACACGCCAAAGCCTCGGTACGCGCCGGCGGGCGGGTTGTTGGTGTAGTAGCCAAAACCGCGAATGTCGGTGTTCTGGTACTTGTAGGGGCCGACGGCGTGCGTACAGGCGCGCTCGAGCACCGGGCCGCACAGCGACGCGTAGGCGCCGGTATCAAAGTTGATCTCGCAGTCCAGACCGGTAAAGTTGCCCTCGGCGTCGCAACCCAGCGTAAAGGTGCCGTCCATGGCATGGCGCTTGGGATGGAACGCGAGCGACTCGGCACGTGTGAGCTTGCACTTCACGGGACGCTGGAACTTATATGCGGCGAGCGCGGCCAGGTGTTGGATGGACACGTCCTCCTTGCCGCCAAAGCCACCACCCACGAGCATGGTCTCGACGACCACGCGCTCGGGCTCGTTGTCCCAGCCAAACATGTGGGCACACTCTTTGCGCGTGTCGTAGGCACCCTGGTCGGTCGACTGCACCTTGACGCCGTTCTTGTACGGGAAGGCAACGGCGCACTCGGGCTCCAAGAAGGCATGCTCGGTAAAGGGCGTGGTAAAGCGCTGCGTCACGGTGAACGCGCTCTCTGCCAGCGCCTTGGCGGCGTCGCCGCGCGTCACGTGACGGCTCTGGCACACGTTGTCCTTGAGCTCCACCGTGTTGCCAAAGGCAAAGAAGCTGTCGTGCAGGCGCGGGGCGTCGGCAGCCCTGGCCTCGTCAATGTTACGCACGGGCTCCAGCGGCTCGTAATCGATCTTTACGAGCTTCTTGGCCTTCTCGAGCGTCGCCTCGTCCTCGGCAACCACCAGCACGATGGCATCGCCCACGCAGCGGGTGATATCGCCCTGGGCGATCATGACGTCCCAGTCCTGGATAAGGTGGCCGACCTGGTTGACCGGCACGTCCTCGGCGCGCAGGATGCCCGCCACACCGGGCAGGGCCTCGGCCTTGGAGGTGTCGATGGAGAGCACGCGGGCGCGCGGATACTTGGAGCGCACGGCGCTGGCGTAGGTCAGACCCGGCTGATCGAGCTCGTCGATGTCATCGGGATACTTGCCCTCGCCGAGCACCTTCTTGCGCACGTCAATACGGAAGGCGCGCTTGCCCACGCCGTAGTCGTCGCCGCGCTCCAGGTCCTCGTCGATCTGCTTTTCGCCGCGGAGCACCGCAGCGGCCAGCGAAATGCCCTCAATAATCTTCTTGTAGCCGGTGCAGCGGCAGACGTTGCCGCGGATGGCGTACTTGATCTGCTCCTCGGTGGGCTCGGGGTCCTCGGCGATCAGCGCCGCGCCTGCCATGACCATACCGGGGATGCAAAAACCGCACTGCACGGCGCCCACGGCGCCAAAGGCGTACACAAAGGCCTCGCGCACGTCCTCGGGCAGGCCCTCGACAGTCACGATGTTGCGGCCGGCGGCAAGGGCGGTGGTCAGCACGCAGGCCTTGACGGCCGCACCGTCCACATGAATGGTGCAGGTGCCGCAAGCACCCTCGGAGCAGCCGTCCTTGGCGGAATGGATGTGCAGGTCGTCGCGCAGGTAGCGCAGCAGCGGTTTGTTTTGGGTCGTCGTGTGCTCGACGCCGTTAACGGTAAAAGTGAATTCCTGTGCCATGGTGATTCCCTTCTACACGCCGGCGGCGATGCCGGTGCGGTCGTGGATGGCGCCATGCGGGCAAACGACGGCGCACATGCCGCACGACAGGCAGTCCGCACCGTCGATGTGGGCACAGTTGTCCTCGATGCGGATAGCGCCGGCAGGGCATTTTTTGGCGCACATGCCGCAACCGATGCAGCTCGTGTCGCAGATCTTGCGGGCGATGGCGCCCTTGTCGGTGTTGTTGCAGCGCACCAGAATGTTCTGGTAGCCGGGAACAAAGGCAATCACGCGCTGCGGGCACGCCATGCCGCACAGGCCACAGCCCGTGCACTTTGAGCGGTCCACGCGGGCGATGCCATCGACCAGCGCAATGGCACCGTGGGGGCAGGCCGTGACGCAGGCGCCACAGCCAATGCAGCCTTCGCTGCAGCGGGCGTCGCCGCCTGCGGAGGCGCAACCGCTTCCGCAGGCAACGTAGGCCACGTTATGTTGAATGGATTTGGCCATAAGAGACTCGCCTATTTCTTAAGGAGGTACGGATAGTTGTCGCGCACAGCCCTGATGGTCAGGCGGACGGCCTCGGGCAGACCGGTGTTGACGGCATCGACCGAGACGGTGCGGACCGTGCCGGCGACGCGGACCTTAAAGTGGTCCTCGTCCACGGCCAGGAAGCCCTCGTTCTCGGAGTTCTCCATGTCCTGATCGCTCCAGAACAGGGTGAGCTTGTCCTTGTAGGGACGACCCTCCTGGTAGGGGCAGAACACGGCGCAGTTGCCGCACTCGTTGCACATGCCGTCGATGTGGACGACCTGATGCTTGGCCAGGCCCGGCACCTTAATTGCCACGTTGGCGCGGTTGGGGCACACATCGCAGCAGACCTCGCACACCGAGCCGCAGCCCAGGCAGCGGGTCTTGGTGCAGTTGCGCTTGTCACGGCATAGCGACCCCTTGCGCTCGTAGCAGGTGTCCTCGCGGCCGGCCTGCTCGTTGCAGTCGACGTACTTGTTAAAGTCCACGCCGGCGATGGCGCGGGCGACCTCGGCGGCGTCGGCGATAGCCTCGACCACGGTAGCGGGACCGCGGCGGCAGTCACCGGCAGCCCAGACGCCCTCGACGCCGGTGGAGGTGGCGGCAAGGCGGCCGCGACGGTCGTGCTCGACGCCCGCGGCGTCGTACAGGCTGGCATCGATGCCCTCGCCCACGGCGCAGATCACCGTGGTGGCGGAAAGCTCGACGGTCTCGCCCGTGGCGACGGGGCTGCGACGGCCGCTTGCATCCGGCTCGCCAAGTTCCATGACGTCGCAGGTCAGCGCGGCGCCGTTGAGCGCCTTGGGCGCCAGCAGCTCGCAGAACTCAACGCCGTCGGCAAGAGCAAGATCGAGCTCTTCCTCGTCGGCGGGCATCTGCTTCTTGGTGCGGCGATACACCAGGCGCACGTTCTTCACGCCAGCAAGGCGCTTGGCCACGCGGGCCGCGTCCATGGCGGTGTTGCCGGCGCCGATGACCACGACGTCCTCGCCCAGCTCGAGCTTCTCGCCCTTCTTGGCGGCCTCGAGGAACTCCAGCACGTCGAGCTCGGCACCCTCGCCCAGGCCCGCAGAGCCGGGCATCCAGGCACCGGTGGCCACGACCACGTCGGTAAAGCCCTGGGCCTTGAGCTCGTCAATGGACTCCACGCGGGCGTTGAGCTGCACCTTGGCGCCAAAGGCCAGACAGAGCTCGGCATCGTGGGAGATATCGTCGCTCGCGATACGGAACTCGGGGATCACGTGACGGACCACGCCGCCGAGAGAGTCGCGGGCCTCGAAGATAGTGACGGGCACGCCGGCACGCGTCAGGAAGAACGCCGTCGCCAGGCCGGCAGGGCCGCCGCCGATAACGGCAACGTTGCGCTCGGCGTCGTTGGCGATGGCCTGGGCGCGCAGCTTGGGCAGCACGGCGGTCATGGCCTCGCGAGCGGCCTTGAGCTTGCTGGCGCGGATCTGGGCGCCCTCGGGCTCGTAGAATGCACGCTCGCAGGCACGGCCGCAGGGATGCGGGCAGATGGTACCGGTGATGAACGGCAGGGCGTTGCGCTCGATGATGATGTTGAGTGCGTCCTCGTAGCGACCCTCGTCAACAGCCGCCAGGTAGGCGGGAATATCCTGCTGGATGGGGCAGCTCGTGCGGCACGGCGTGGTAAAGCAATCGGAAAGCGGGCTCTTGCCAGCGACCTTGCGGTCGGGCAGCGGACGCAGCGGCTTCTTGTAGAGCGGGTTGGTGAGCGAGTCGGTCTGGATCGCGGTCACGGCCTCGAGCGAGACGCCCTCAAACGGCTTGCCGTCCAGATCGGTAAACTCGCCGGCCATCTGGCTAAAGCGCTCGTAGCCACCGGGCTTGAGCACGTCGGTCGCCAGGGTGACGGGCCAAATGCCGGCATCGTACAGGGCGCGGATGTTGTAGACCGTGGCACCGCCGGAGTAGCTGATGCGCAGCTTGCCGTCAAACTGCTCGGTAATGCGGCGGGCGGCCTCGATGGTCAGCGAGAACAGCGAACGGCCCGACATGTACATCTCGGTGGAGGGCAGCTCGTTCCTCGTCACGTCGACGGGGAACGTGTTGGTCAGCTTGACGCCAAACTCCAGGCCGCGCTCGGCGCACAGGGCAATCAGGCGCTCGAACATGGGCACGGCATCGGCCCACTGCAGGTCCTCGCGGAAGTGCGTATCGTCGAAGACGATGTAGTCAAAGCCCAGCTCGTTGAGGCGCTGACGGGCAAACTCATAGCCCAGCAGCGTGGGGTTGCACTTGATGTAGGTGTTGAGGCCCTTCTCGGTGATCAGATAGGTCGCGATGCGCTCGATCTCCGCCGGCGGGCAGCCATGCAGCGTGGACTCGGTGATGGAGTTGGACACGCGCGCCGGGATGGACTCGACAAACGCGGCATCGACATGCTCAAACTTGTCCAGGTTAGCGAGAGCCCAGGCACGGCACTCGTTCCAGACGTCGGAGCCGCTGGCGTCCTTCATGCCCTCGATGTAGGCATCGACCTTGGGGCTCTTGATGCCCTCCAGGTCATAGCCCACGGACATGTTGAAGACAAAGCCGTCCGGGCTGCCCAGGCCGTACTCGCGAGCGATCAGGTGGCAGGCAAACCATGCCTTCACGTACTCGGCAAAGGCCTGCGGAACCTCGAGCTCGGTCGACCACTCGCAGTTGTAGCACTCATCCTGCGCCACGATGCAGGGTTTGTTCACACACTTGGAGAGCTCCTCGCCGTCCATAACCTGGACGGTCTTGAGCTCAAAGAAGCGGGAACCAGCCACATAAGAGGCCACGATGTTCTGGGCAAGCTGCGTATTGGGGCCGGCAGCCGGGCCAAACGGAGTCTCGATGCGCTCGTCAAAAATGGGAAGCGCACCCTCCTGGTTGGTCGTGACCATCTTGCGCACGCCAAAGATGGCGTCCTGGGTCTTGTGCTCCTCGATGATCCAGTTCATCAGCTGCGAAAACGGGATCGGCCTCATGATGTCGCTCATAGTGAGCTCCTCTCTGTAACGCCCGGCGAGACCGCGCGGCGGGCGCAAATACGGTGTAGCGCTAGCACAGCGCCGGCGACCCCGCGGAGGCCGCCTATACGCGCGTCGGATGCGGCGAAACATCCGACGCGCGCGAAACTACTTGTGAATTAGTAGGCGCGATCGTTGAGCGTGCTCCAGAGCTTCTTGGACTCAGCCATGGTCCACGCGTTGATCTTGTCCTCATCAATGCCAACGAACTCGCGATCCTTGTACAGGACGCGGCCGTTGATGATGGTGGTGCGGCAGTTTTTGCCCATCATGCCAAAGAGCATGTGGCCGTCGATGTTCTCCTCGCTCAGCGGCGTAAAGGGCTTGTAGTCCATAACGATGACGTCGGCGGCAGCGCCGGCCTCGAGCACACCGAGCTTGCGGTCGAAGTACTTGCTCGCCATCTTGGCGTTGTTCTCGAACAGCATGGTCATGGCCTCGCACCAGCCCACGTTGGGCATGGCGGCGTTGTGGCGCTGAATGATCAGGAAGACCTTGAGGCTCTCGAGCATATCGTGAGTGTAGGCGTCGGTGCCCATGCACACGGGGATGCCGCGGCGGAAGAACTCGAGCACGGGGGCGCAGCCCACGGCGTTGCCCATATTGGATTCGGGGTTGTTGACGAGCCAGGTACCGGACTCCTTGACGATATCCATCTCGGCAGGCGTCACGTGGATGCAGTGGCCGAGCATGGTGTCGGGACCCAGCAGGTTGTGCTGCAGCAGGCGCTCGACGGGGCTGATGCCACCGCGGTTGAGGCGGGAGTCCCACACGTCATTCATGCCCTCGCACACATGGATGTGGAAGCCGGTCAGACCGTTGTTGGCCTCGGCCATCTTGTCCATGGTCTCGTCCGAAAGCGTAAAGGTGGCATGTCCGCCAAACACGGCGGCGATCATGTGGTTGTCGTTATCGCGACGCTCCTTGGCGGCCCACTGGGCAAACTCGGCGTTCTCGGCAATGGCCTGGTCGCATTTTTCCTGACCGCGGCGGTCGGAGACCTCGTAGCACAGGCACGAACGCATGCCCAGCTCCTGAGCTGCATCCTTAATGGTAAAGAGGCTGCCTGGGATCTCGCAGAAGCTCGCGTGGTGATCGAAGATCGTTGTGACGCCATCGCGGATGGAGTCAAGAATCGTGGCATAGGCGCTGGCCTTGGTGCCGTCGAGCGTCAGGTTGTCATCGATCTTCCACCACTGCTGCTCAAGATTCTCCAGGAAGTTGGTGGGGTTGCAGCCCTTAATGGCAAGGCCGCGGGCCAGACCCGAGTAGATGTGGGTGTGGCAGTTGATGAGTCCGGGCATGATGAGGTTGCCCTGGGCGTCGACGTACTCGGCATCCGGGTACTTGGCCTTGAGCTCGCGCTCGGGGCCTACTTCGACGATCGTATCTCCGTCAATGGCGACCGCACCGTTGGGAATGAACGGGGTCTGAGAATTGCGGGTAAAGACAGAACCGTTAGCGACCAGAAGCATGAATGCTCCCTTCAACATCAGAGGCGGGGTTTGACACCTCTGACATAGCGGAAGTGCGAAGCGCCGGCCTACACCGGAAACGGGCCCTCTCCCGTCAACGCTTCACCAAAGGGGCAAGCCCTTTGAAGTGCGGCCTATCGCCGCATGGCGTCGGCGGACGAGGCGATACGTCCGCCGACGAATAGCACCGAATTGGTTACTTCTTGCTCTCGGGCAAGACCAGATCCACGGCAGCGTCCTTGGCGGCATCGATGTGCTGAGCCACGACCGGCGTCTGCGGAAGGATCAGATTAAGGACAATGGCCATGATTGCGGTGGGGGTTACGGCATTGGAGCCGATGACGGTGGACACCCAGGCGGGCATACCCTCGCCGGCAAGGCAACCGCTGGCCATCCAGATACCCAGGCCAAAGACGACGGAGGTGCCGACGATGGTGGTAGTGCGCTGCGTGAGGCCCTCGCGGGTGAACATGCGCACGCCATTCATGGTGATGGTGCCAAAGACGCCGACGGTCGCGCCGCCGATGACGGGCTGCGGGATAGCGGAAAGGACGGCAGAGAGCTGCGGGAACAGACCGGCAATGGCAAAGACGGCCGCGATGATCACAAAGACCCACTTGTTGACGACCTTGTTGGAGCAGATGATGCCCACGTTCTGGCCAAGGGCGCTGGTGGGAAGACCGCCCAGCAGGCCGCCGACCATAGAAGTGAGGCCCTGGGACACGATAGCGCCGGAGAGCTCGCGCTCGGTGGGCATACGGTCGATGGAGCCCAGGCAGGCGGCGGAGACGTCACCGATAACCTGGATGGCAACCATGGGGAACACGACGGCGAGGGTAATGCAGACCTCGGGATCAAACTCGAGCGCGTAGGGCATGAGCTTGGGAAGGGCGAAGACCTGAGCGGTGGCGACGCTGGAGAAGTCGATCATGCCGAAGGGGATGGAGACGATCATGCCAACGATCATGCCAAAGAACACGGAGCCCAGCTTGAGCGTGCCCTTGCCAAAGTTGGCGAGCGCAAAGACCACTGCGAAGGTGATAAGAGCGACGCACCAGGCCTGCGGGGTGCCCCACAGCGGCGTGCCCATGCCGCCGGCCATGTACTTGACGGCCGTGGGATACAGCGAAACGCCAATGGAGAAGATGACCGTACCGGTCACGACGGGCGGGAACAGCCACTTAATCTTGCTGTAGGCCAGACCAAAGAGGACCGCGACGGCACCGCCGACAATCTCGCCGCCCAGCAGCGCACCAAAGCTAAAGCCCGAGGCACCCATGGCCTGCAGGGCCGGCAGGAACGCGAACGAGACGCCCATGACGATGGGCAGGCCGCCGCCGATGCGGCGGAAGGGAGCGAAGGCCTGAAGGGCCGTGTCGATTGCCGAAAGAATGAGCGCAACCTGAATGATGTCGGTGCTCTGCTGGCTATTAAAGCCGTAGACGCCGGCCATGATGACAGCCGGGGTGATGATACCGGCAAACGAAGCCAGTACGTGCTGAAGGGCACACGGGATCATTTCCTTAACGGGAGGCATGCCTTCACGAGTGAACAGGGCTTCAGTGCCGTTCGTAACCGTCTCCTGGGTCATTTGACCACCAATCCTCGAAATAGTTGTTTCGCATCTAACGCTCTATTGTGACGCAGTGCGGGGTTGAGGTTGTGCCTTCGTTGCATATCGTATTAAAGATGATTCTCATTCTCAATAATAATTTTTTGTTATCAGACTATTCTTCAGCTGAGATAATGCATTTCCGCAGGTCAGGAAAGTGTCTGGTCAAAATAACATCTAACTTTTCTTTTGGTCAACCGTTTACCGCCAAATTCCTACCGTTCGTCTGTATTACGCAATGTACCTGCGGATATACGAGATGAAGAGTAGCGTGTTACCATGAGAAAAAATTGTTATGAACCTTCCGATTTCACCCAAAGGAGTTGCCCGTGAACGAGACCGTACGTCGCTTTTTGCCGATGGTCGATTTCCTGGAGCAGATACTCGGTAAGAACAGCGAGATCGTCCTGCACGATTTCTCGGATCCCGACCACGCCATCGTCGATATTCGCAACGGCATCGTGAGTGGCCGCAAGGTCGGCGGTCCCGCCACCGACCTGGCACTCAAGATCATGCACGACGCCAAGTATCGCGACCTGCCGTTTATTACGGGCTACGAGGGGCGCGGCGCCGGTGGCAAGACGCTAGAGTCAGCGACGTACTTTATCCGCGAGAATGACGAGATCGTCGGTATGCTTTGCGTCAACACCGACCTCTCGACCGTGCGCTCCATCAACGCCATGGCGCAGCAGCTCATGGCGTGCTTCGACGCGGCGCCGACGCGCACGGAGCCCGCCCCTATCGAGGTCGAAAGCCTTTCGGAATCTACGCAGGAGCTCATCGACCGCAGCATTGCCGAGTTGCTGAGCGCGCGCGGGCTGGATGTAGCGTCGCTTGGCCAGAGCGACCGCGTGGACGTCATTCGCCACCTCAACGGCAACGGGGTGTTCATGCTCAAGGGCGCCGTGGCCTGCGCCGCCACCGCGCTGGGCATCTCGGAGCCCAGCGTCTACCGCTACCTGCAAAAAGTTCGCAAGGAAGGCTAACAAACAAAAAGACTGCCCTTGGAGGGCTAAACGTGATCCCTTGGGGACGAAGGGAAACGGATCATTTTTGTCGCATCGCTTGACAAAAGACCCTGCAGCTCGCACCGCAGGGTCTTTTTGCATGCCATGTTTAGTTGTTGCCAACGCCCTAGAGAGCGGCGACGACCTCGATCTCGACCAGACCGCCGGCCGGAAGGGCGGCAACCTGGAAGGCGCTGCGCGCAGGGAACGGAGCCTCGAACTTGGAGGCATAAATCTCGTTCACGGCAGCGAAGTCGGCGATGTCGGCCAGGTAGACCGTGGTCTTGACGACATCGGCAAAGGTGGCGCCGGCAGCGGTCAGCAGGGCCTCGACGTTAGCAAGGGACTGCTTAGCCTGGGCTTCGACGCCCTCGGGCATCTTGCCGGTTGCGGGGTCGATGCCCAGCTGGCCGGACAGGAACACCATGTTGCCGGTCTGGATGCCGGGGGAATACGGGCCGATGGCTGCAGGTGCGTTATCGGAAGACACGACGGTCTTGCTCATGTTTTTCTCCTTACGATCAGTTGAGAAAGCGTGAGCGCGGCGTTCACACCGGGAGGCACAGTTCGGTCTGAACACCGCGCTTGATTGGGATAGTACTCAAGGTTTCCGCGCGATGCAAGATTATTATCACGTTGCGAGAATCTTTTATCGCCCAACGGTTTCCCAGGACCGCTGAACGGTTCTTATGTGGAGCAGCCAGCCCAAGCTGCTGAAGACTTTATCCCGCTTGGAACACGGGCATCGCCCGCCGCGACGGCACCACTATACTTTTGAGTATCTGAGCATTTTGAAAGGCAGGATATGACCGCAACCGCCAGTCGAACCACCAACCGCAGACCCGAGCTTTTGGCGCCCGCCGGAGGGCCTGAGCCCTTTGCCGCCGCACTCGCCGCCGGGGCAGACGCCATCTACTGCGGCATGGGCAGCTTCAACGCCCGCCGCAAGGCCACCAACTTTACCGACGAGGCCTTTGAGCAAGCCTGCCGCGCCGCACATCTAGCCGGGTCGCGCGTCTACGTCACGGTCAACATCGTCATCAAGCAGTCCGAGATGGGCGATGCGCTGCAACTCATCCATCGCTGCTCCACGCTGGGCGCCGACGCCTTCATCATCCAGGACTGGGGCCTGTTCTTTGAGGTCAAACGCACGATACCCGGCATCGAGACGCACATCTCAACCCAAGCAAACATCCACGACGACCGCGGAACCCTTTGGTGCCGCGAGCAAGGCGCCGACCGCGTGACTCTCTCGCGCGAGCTCTCCATCGACGAGATCGCCGCCATCCACGACGCCGCGCCCGATGTGGACCTTGAGGTCTTTAGCCATGGCGCCATCTGCTTTTGCTACTCGGGTCTGTGCCTGCTGTCGAGCTTTGCCATGGCGGGCCGCTCGGCCAACCGCGGCATGTGCGCTCAGCCCTGTCGCCTGCCTTACGAGCTGATCGACGAGAACGGCCGCTCGCTCTCCCCTGCCGGTCGCGAGCGCGCGCTGTGCCCGCGCGACACCAACACGTCGCAGCTTGTTCGCCGTCTGTATGACGCCGGCGCCGCATCGCTCAAGCTCGAGGGCCGCATGAAGGCCCCCGATTACGTGTATTCCATCGTTGATGTGTATCGTCATCAGATTGATGACATGCTTGCCGATGTTTCGACCTCTAAGGATGAGGATGCCGCCCGCCAGCGCCAGCTCAAACGCTGCTTTAATCGCGACTTTACGCACGCCTACCAGGATGGCACCTCGGGCGACGAGATGATGAGCTACGAGCGCTCCAACAACCGCGGCCAGATTGTGGGCACGGTGCTGGGCAGCCGTCTGGCCAACCGCGATGTACGCGGACTCAAGCCCGACGACCGCCGTCGCCGCGCCGCCATCGCCCGCATTGAGCTGTTTGAGCCCGTGGGCAAGGGCGACCTGCTGGAGCTTCGCCACGATAACGAGTTTGACCAGTTCCTGACCACCATCGCCGCCGATGATGCCGCTGCCGGCGACATCATCGAGTGCCGCGTGCCCCGCAGCATGCCCGAGGGCTGCCGCGTCCGCGTGATTCGCAGCCAGCGCGCTATCGACGCCGCCGGTGCTGCGCTCAAGCGCGACGTGCTGCGCCGCCGCGCCGTAGACGTGTCCGTTGTGGCGCGTCTGGGCGAGCCGTTTACTGTCACACTCACCTGCCGTGACGACCCTTCGCTTACGGCATCGGCCACGGGCTTTACCGTCGAGGCTGCCAAGACCCGCGCCGTCGAGGCATCCGATCTGGTTGAGCACGTCGGGCGCATGGGCTCCTCGCCCTTTGAGGCTGCGAGCTTTGACGTTTCGCTCGACGCCGGTTGCGGCATGGGCTTCTCCGCCGTGCACAAGGTGCGCGCCGCCGCCTGCAAGGCACTGGAAGAGGCCATTCTGGCGCCGTACGAAGAGCGCGCGAGAACGCTCGAGTTGCCGGTGCTCGACAAATGCACGCGCCCCGCGCCCGAGCATTACCGCGATGAGCCGCAGATCTGCGCCACCGTCACCACGCTCGAAGCCGCCGAGGCAGCTCGCGCCGAGGGCGCAACGCGCATCTACATGACCACCGACGCGCTCGATGCGGCCGAGCTCTCCCCCGCCGATGCGTTTGAGCAGGGCATCGTGCCCGTGCTCGACGAGGTCTGCCGCGCCGTTGACCACGTCCGCGTTGACCCGTGGGTTGTTGCCGGTGCCACGGTCGCCGTCGGCAATATCTCTGAGCTTGCCCTGGCCGCCCAGGTTGGCGCCACGGCGGAGGTCCGCTCTTGTCTGCCCGTGCACAACACACCTTGCATGGAGGCTCTTGCCGAGCGCGGAGCCGGTGCGTTTTGGCTCTCGCCCGAGATCACGCTTGACGAGATCGTCTCGCTTGGCACCGCTGCACCCGCAGCCCTGGGCATCACCGTGTTCGGCCGTCCGCGCGTTATGACGAGCGAGCACTGCATCCTGCAGGTGGCCAACGGCTGCATCCACGATTGCGCCAACTGCCGCCTGCGCGCCCGCAAGCTGTCGCTCAAGAATATCGATGGCAAGGTCATGCCCGTGCGCACCGACATCCATGGCCGCTCTCGCTTGTACGACGCCTACCCCATCGACCTTACGCCGCAGGTGCCACAGCTGCTTGACGCCGGCGTCCGTCGCCTTATGGTGGACGGTACGCTGCTCGAGACGGATGAGGTGGGCCGCGCCGTCGCACGCGTCCGTCGCGCCGTCGAGGCCGCGCAGGCCGGCCGCAAGCCCGCCGCCCGCCTACGCGGGGCGACCTCGGGCTGCATGTTTGTGGGAATCAGCTAACCGAAAGGCTTACACGTGAACGAAGAACCTCAAGTCCTCTACTGCGACGCCTGGCTCATGGCCATCGACAAGCCCGCCGGCATGATCGTCCACGGTGACGGCACCGGCGAGCGCACGCTTACCGACTACGCCAGCGATCTGCTGCTGGCGATGGGCGACGGCTTTGCCGCGACCGATATGCAGCCGCTCAACCGCCTTGACCGCGACACCACCGGCGTGGTGTTATTTTCGCTCGACAAGCAGACGCAGCCCGCCTTTGACCAGATGGTCATCGACCACGCTTTCGAAAAGCACTACCTGGCACTCGCCGAGGGCAAGATCGACTGGAACGAAAAGCTCATCGACAAGCCCATCGCCCGCGACCGCCACGACAGCCGCAAGATGCGCGTCGGTGCCAGTGGCAAGCCGTCGCAGACGCGCGTGAAGGTGCTCAAGCGCCTTAAGAGCCGTCGAGGCCTGCCCGCGCGTTCGTATATCGATGTCGAGCTGCTCACCGGCCGCAAGCACCAAATCCGCGTGCATCTGGCGAGCGAGCGTCATCCCCTGGTTGGCGACGACCTGTACGGCACGCCGCGTCCTTGCGGCCTCATGCTCCACGCCCACAGTGTGTCCTTTACGCATCCCGTAACCGGCGAGCACATCCACATCGAAGCCCCCTGCCCCTGGGAACCCTAAAACCTGCCAAATAGGGACAGGTTTATTTTGGCAGGTTTTATCTGGGCAAACGTCAAAACCACCACGATGGCTCAGCCGTGGCGCCAAAACGTCTCGATCTGTAACAGTTAGAACCCATTTTCCGGTCTATCTGTTACAGATCGAGACATTCGAATCCCCCGCAAGAGAAAATCTCAATCTGTAACAATAACTCGGCAAAATCGGTCCCAGCTGTTACAGATCGAGACAAAGGGACGGCGCGGTTCGGAAGTATCTCAATCTGTAACATCTAGCCCACTTTTAACGGTCCAGTTGTTACAGACTTAGACAAACCGGTAGACAACAAAAGCGGCAACGCCCGTAATGGACGTTGCCGCTTTTCTATTGAGAAAACTGAATGGTTTTGACCTTGCCCCACTGCTAGACCGTGATGACGTTGTCCATTGCCCGGTACTTGGCGGGCACCTCGCCTGCGGTAATAATCGTTGCATCGCGGAAGTCCGCGAACTTGACGGGCGCCACCATGCCAAATTTACTGGCGTCCGAGATTACGAAGCGTTTGGCGGTATGACGCATCGAGATACGCTTGACCTGCGCTTCCTCGATATCCGGCGTGGTGAGACCTTGCTCGGCGGCGATGCCATTGGAACCCCAAAAGCCGCAGTTGAAGTTATAGCGGTCCAGGGTTGCCAAGGCATCGGGACCGACGAGCGCCTCGGTCTCGGGCTTGAGCTCACCACCCAGCACAACGGCGCGCATACCGCGCAGGGCGAGATGCTGGGCATGGAGCACAGAATCGGTCACATAGGTGACGCCGTCGAGATGCGGAAGATGCTCGATGAGCTTGAGGGTCGTGGAGCCCGAATCGATATACACAAAGCTATCGAGCTCCACCAGGGCCGCGGCACGGGCGCAGATGCGCTCCTTGTCATCGTTATGGAGATCACTGCGCTCGCTGATCGTCAGGTCACGCGTCACGTGCGCGCGCTCAAGACTCGTCGCGCCTCCGTGCACCTTGGCGATACGGTGCGCGCGGTCGAGCGTTTGCAAGTCACGGCGAATGGTGGACGGTGTCACGCCCAGGGCCTCGGCAAGCTCCGGCACGGTAACCGAGCCGGTCCGCTGCACCATCGACACGATCGCGTTGAGCCTATCTTCCGCAAGCATCGCTTACTCCTCCTCGGGGTACACGACTCCCCAATCGGCGCGGAGCTTGGTCATGAGCTCCATCACATCAGAAGCATAATCCAGAAGCTCACGCTTGGAATCGTCGCCGGCGACGGCCTTCTCCAGGTCAGCCATCTCGTAGCACAGGGCATAGGCCTCGGTGCCCGCGGCGACCTCCTCGCGATGACCGTCCGCGGTCCACACGATCGTCGCGTGATCGGCGCGCGGATACTCGTTGACCTCGACATAGCAATTGTCAAAGCTGATAACCGAGCGCTTTGGCTGCTTGGAGTGGAGCGTAAGGCTCACGACGCCCAGCTGCTGCTCGGCATTACGGCAGACAATGCCACCCGCGACGTCAACACCAGTCTCGCAGGTATTGCCCAGAGACACGACCTCGACGGGTTGGCTGGCCATAAACAGGCGCATGACGGAGAGCGCATACACGCCGATATCGAGCATGGCGCCGCCGGCAAGACTGCGGTTGTAGAAGCGGTTAGTCAGGTCGCCGTACTCCTTATAGCTGCCAAAGTTGAGCTGAACGAGGTTCATGCGGCCAAAGTCGCCCGCATCCATGCGACGGCGCAGCTCCTGATACAGCGGCATGTGAAGCACCGTGGTGGCATCCATAAGGACCACGTTGTGATCATCGGCGATGGCGCGGGCCTCGTCGAGCTCGGCAGAGTTGAGGGTAATGGCCTTCTCGCAGAGCACGTGCTTGCCGGCGGCCAGCGCGGCACGCAGATAGGTAATATGCGTGTTGTGCGGCGTGGTGATATAGACGGCATCGATGTCCGGATCGGCGTAGAGGTCCTCAACCGTCTCATACACCTTCTCGACACCATACTGCTCGGCAAAAGCCTGAGCCTTGGACAGCGTACGGTTGGCGACACCCGCGAGCTTGCGACCGGCCAGAGCGAGGGACTGGGCCATTTGGTTGGCGATAACGCCGCAACCGATTACAGCCCAGCGAAGCTCGGGTGCCGTAAAGATGTCGTTAGGGAACGGCATGTCCTGAACCGAAGCGAATGCTGCTTTGGCGGCTGCCGCGGCGTCGAGTGGAGCCTGCTTGGAATCTGCCATATGTGCCTCCTGGGTCATGGAGCGTCTAACATTTCTGCCGTCTCTATATTCGCACAAATTAGCGCGTATGTGCGTACTTTTGCGTATATAACCGCTAAATGGTCAAAATACAGCCGCAGACGGCGCTTATACACGCATAGCCACGCAATCCTACGCACACAAATACGCACAAATGCGCACTAATCATTACTCAGAGACGGGGAATTCTGCTTAGAACTCGAAAGACAGGATGATCCGCTTCGCCTCGTCGCTCATGGCGCGCTGCAGCTCTAAGGACCGTCCCAAACTGCCGACAGAAAAGGAACGTCCCAAACTGCAGACAGAAAAAGAACGTCCCCAGGCGCCGGCATTTCAAGAGCGCTCATTTAAGTCTGTCCCCAATAAGTGCAATCACTCATGTAAGTCTGTCCCCAATGAGTGGGAGCAATCAGAGACTCTTTGCGAGGGAGGCCGGACGTGGCCTTCCTCGTTTTTATTCATGGACTTTAGTCCGTGCCGCACGGCACGCGCGGCATAGAAAGCCACCCGCTCAGCGGGTGGAGGCCAATTTCCGCTACGCGACAAAAACCTTCCCCCTAGCATGAGGATTGTTCAGGTCATCATGCTAGGGGGAAGGTGATTGCTGTGGCCCAGAAAGCCAACAGCCTCGCGCACACGAAATGGCTGTGCAAGCACCGCATCGCACCGAGATCAAGCTCATCGCCGCCATCGTCGAGAAGCACCCCAAGGTGCGCTTTGCCGCGAGCTGCACCTCGGCCCACGCCGACCTCTACGACCGCATGGAGCAGGCCCTGTGCGAGCGCGTGGCCAACGCGGTGGAGGTCGTCCGCTCCGACATCAGCCCCGCGTTTCTTGTCCACACCGGTCCAAACCTCGTGGGTGTGGCGGTCCAGGGACTCTAGCGGAGGCGGGGCGTCCTGCCCCAAAAACAAATGCAAAAGACGAGCGCTTCTTGCCGCTCAATTGGCAAGAAGCGCTCGTCTTTTCTTAACGCGTTGTATGGCGGAGAGAGCGCAAGTTACGCGAGCGCCCTTCTTGCCAGCTCGGCCGCGCCGAGGATTCCTTGGTCGCCGCCGCAGCCCGGGGCGCAGATGTAGCTCTCCATGTCCTTAAGCTCGGCGGTCTGGATGTAGCCACCCAGATATTCGAGGGTCTTCTTGCGGACGATGCCGTAGAGCTGCTCCTGGTGCATCACGCCGCCGCCGAGGACGATGCGGCGAGGCGAGTACATGAGCACGAGGTTCGCGCACATCTGCCCCAGATAATCCCCCTCGAGCGCCCACAGCTCATCGTTGTCCGCGAGCTCGGCCGCGGGCTTTCCCCAGCGCGCGGCGATGGCGGGGCCGGAGGCGAGGCCCTCGAGACAGTTCGCGTGGCTCGGGCAGACGCAGCGTCCCTCCTCGGTGGGACGGGTCCTTACCAGCATGTGGCCGGCCTCGGGGTGCAGCATGCCGTGAAGGAGCCTGCCCGCGCACATGACGCCCGCGCCCACACCGGTGCCGATGGTCACGTAGACGGCGTCCTCGAGCCCCTTGCAGCAGCCGAAGACCACTTCGCCGAGGCAGGCAACGTTCACGTCCGTGTCGTAGGCCACCGGAATCCCGAGGGCGTCGGCGAACGCGGCGCGAAGACCATAGCCTCGCCACGCGAGCTTGGGGGTCTGCAGGATGGAGCCGTAGCGCTCGTCGGCGGGGTCGACGCAGGTCGGGCCGAAGGCGCCGATGCCCAACGCGTCCACATCGCGGGCGGCGAACCACTCGATCATCTGCGGGACGGTCTCGGCGGGCGCAAGCGTCGGGGTCTCCATACGGTCGAGGACCTCGCCGTCGCCGGACACCACGGCACAGACCATCTTGGTCCCGCCGGCCTCGAGGGCGCCGAGCCTCATTTGCTTTTCGCTCATGTGATCCTCCTTGCAAAGGGGCGCCCGCAGCCATGGTCAACCGCGGGCGCCCATAACGTTGGCATGTTTCGAGGCGACCCTACCTGGGCACGCGGTCCTGCCTTGCGGCAAACGGGGCGAGCACGGCGTGCGGCTCGCTTTGGTACCAGTAGGCGACGGTGGAGATGTCGTCCTCGCGCTCGTAGAGCTTGATGTCGTCGTTGCCGAGGTCCTGGAATGTCACGCGCAGGTCCTCCTTGAACGAGATCGGGTCGGGAAGGTGCCACCTGTAGAGACCGTGCCTGGGCAGCGCGTCGTCGTTGGTCGCGAGCATCGGGTTCGGGTTCGGCTTGCCCGCGCTGAAGCGGTCGCGCGTGGCGTCGCGCGTCGAGCGGTACGGGTAGCCGGCGAACAGCGTGTTGAAGCACTGCGCCTCGGGCAGCGCGTGGGGCGGCCTGTCGAGAAAGGCCCAGGCACCGCCGAAGTAGTCCTCGGCTCCCGTCGAGGTGACCGTGGGGAACTCCTCGTCGCCGTCGAGGAAGAACTTCATCTCGCCCTCGCCCCACCAATAGCGCTCCAGGGCGCACAGGGCCATGTAGGTGCCGACGTAGTAGCCCTTGCCGCGCACGCCGTCGAGCACGGTGTAGTCGACGCCCCTGCGGGTGCTGCGCTCGCGGTTAAAGCGAGCGTGGAAGTACATGGCGCCGTCCGGCACGTCGGTGAGCGCGTAGTTGAACGTGTAGAAGATGTACTTAATGAACCCGGGGTGCTCGCTCGTAAGCGTGACCTTGGCGTGCTTCCTGAAGGGCATCTCGAAGTAGCAGTTCATGCCGCCCGTCGGGTTCACGCAGATGGGCATTGAGTTGACAATGGCGCGCTCACCGAAGCCGTTACAGAAGAAGTCGCCGACAGGGCACTCGACCGAGGGGGTCTCCTCGTCGTCCCAGTAGAAGCGCAGCACGAGGTCGCGCATGACGAAGCTGCCGGCGGCGGTCTTGTCGGGGACGGTCATCCAGATGTGGCGGATGATGCCGGGGCCCTCGATGTCCGCGAGCGTGATGGTCTCGCCGGACTCAAGGGGCACGCAGCACGAGCCCTTGCGGCCGACGCCGAGGTGGCTGGCCGACATGGCGGCGCGGCCCTTCTCGCCCGTGATGTTCTCGGGGGTGATGGCGCGGCTTTCCTCACCGCCGTGCATCCACACGTCCTTAAGGAACTCTCTCATCGTCGACCTCCTCTATTCGTCGTCGTCGCACTCGGCAGAACTGACACCGTTCACGTAGATGATCTGCTGGCGCGCCTCGTTGACGAGGGCATCGAAGTCGAGCTTCTCGTCGGGGCGCGCGAGCGCGACCGTCATGGCGAGCGGGAGGTTGACACCCGCGATCACGTGGATCCGGTCGGAGGCGAAGCGGGAGAAGCGCTGGTTCACGCTGCCGCCGAACGCGTCGGTAAGGACGACGACCTCGTCAGTGCCCGAAAGAGCCGCCTCGACCGCCGCGTCGAGCCCCTCGCCGTTGTCGTTCACGTAGGCGCACACGGCGTTGACGGCGTCGCCCTTACCCGTAAGGAACTCGAGGGTGTCCTTGAAGCCCTGGGCGAGAAGGGAATGGCTCGCCACAACTATCTTTCTCATTGATTCACCAATCTCTTGGGTCGAAGCTAAGCGAGGATGCCGGCGGCGGAGGCGACCATCGCGAGGACAATCACCACGAGGATGAGGGCCGTCATGCTCGCGTTCTTCTTGGTAAGAAGGTAATACGCGCTTCCCGTGATGGCGGCGGGGATCATGGCAGGCAGGATCTTGTCGAGCAGCGGCTGGATCTCCATCGCGACGTCGCCGAAGCTGAAGCTAATCGGGCAGGTGACGCCGATGACCGAGGCGATGAGGCAGCCGACCACGGTGAGGCCGAGCACGGAGGCGGCGGCAGTGAGGTTGGGAAGCTTCTCGCTGAAGTCGGTGACGAGCTTCACGCCCTGCTTGTAGCCGAACTCGAGGGCGTGCATGCGGACCCAGAAGATGGCCAGGATGAGCGCGAACCAGATGCCGGCTCCCACGGGGTTGCCCTCGATGGCCATGTAGGCGGCGATGGAGCCCATGATGGTCGGGATCATGGTCATGAGCAGGGAGTCGCCGACGCCGGCGAGCGGTCCCATGGTGCCGATCTTCAGGTCTTGGACGGCGTCCGCCGCCGCTAGGCCGTCGCGCTCCTCCATGGCCACGCAGGCGCCAAGGATGATGGCGGCGAGCCAAGGCTGGGTGTTGTAGTAGCGGAAGTGGTTGTTGAGCGCTTGCTTATAGTCCTCGTCGTTCGTGTAGATCTTCCTCAGGACCGGCGAGAGGGCGTAGGCGACTGAGGCGCCCTGCTGGGTCTGGTAGTTGAAGGTGCACACGCTCATGAGCCAGCGCCAGTTCGCGTTGCGCAGGTCCTTCTTGGTGACCTTGTAGCCGGAGGGCTTGCCCTTGGCGACGGCGGTGATGTTCTCGTTTTCCATGGTTACTCATCCTCTCCGATGAAGGCGTCTGCGGAAGCGTGGGCGGCGAGCTCGGTGTCCCTCTCGGCGCGCTGGTAGAACGCGATCGCGAGGGCAAAGCCGACGATGGCGGCGCCGATGATGGGCACGTTCAGGAAGGCCGAGAGGAAGAAGCCGGCGAGCAGGTACTGGAAGTACTTGCCGGTGGGCATGTAACGCAGCAGCATCGCGATTCCGACGGCCGGGAGCATCTTGCCGGCGAGGGTGAGGCCGGAAAGGAACCACTGGGGCATAACCTCGAGGAGCCAGTTGACGGCGGGCTGGCCGAGGGTCACGGAGACAAAGACGGGCAGGGCGGCGCACAGGCCGAAGAGCACGGGGCAGACCCACAGGATGGCGTTCATCTGCTTGAACTTGCCCTCGTCGCAGAACTTCTGGGACTTCTCGACGACGAAGCCGTTGAGGATCTTGACGATGACGTCGAGCTGGATGCCGAGCATGCCGACCGGCAGGCCGATGGCGAGGCCCGTGTCCGCGCCCAGGGTCACGCCGTAGGCTGTGGCGATGATGGCCATCGTGCCGTAGTCGGGAATCGACGAGCCGCCGAAGCCCGCGACGCCGAGCTGCATGAGCTGGATGGTGCCGCCGATGACGAGACCGGTCTGCCAGTCGCCCATGACGACACCGGTGATAAGGCCCCAGAAGACGGCATAGTTGACGAAGATCATCGGGATGCCGTAGTAGTCCACGTGCTTGATGAAGGCCAGCAGGGTCAAAAGGACGACCTGCAGGATAGTGAAGTTGACCATGATCCCTCCTTAGATGAGGTCGGCGACGGAGACGGGCTTGTCGGCGGGCACGAACTGTGCCGTCACCTTGACGCCGCGGGCGATGAGCGCCTTGTAGCTCTGGACGTTCTCGGCGGAGGCATAGGCGCGCTGGGTGAGCTGGACGCCGCCCTCCTTGACAAGAGAGCCGCCGACGATCAGCGACGGGAGCTCGATGCCCGACTCGACCAGGTGAAGGATCGTCTCGGGCTCCTTGGCGATGACAAAGACCTTCTCGCGGTCGTACTTGCCCGCCGCGAAGTTCTTGAGCGCAGTCTGCTCGGAGATGATCGAGACGGCCATGCCCGCGGGGCGCGCCATCCTCATGGTGGACTTCAGGACCTCGTCGCCGGCGACCTTGTCGTCGATGACCATGACTCGGGTCGCGCCCGACACCGGGGCCCACTGCGTCACGATGATGCCGTGAAGCAGGCGATTGTCGATTCGTGCCATAACAACACTCATGTTTGCTCCTATCAAATGAAGTTTTACGTTCGGTACTGCCTCGGCGCTATCCGGATTCGCGCCGGGCAAGGGGTTATCGGATTATTGAGGACGCGCGGTCAGCTTGCGGCGGCGCGGGGAAGGTCACTCGTCGAGCAGGAGGTCCGAGGAGCCGAGGCGCTCTTCTCGCGCCGGGGCGGCGCTCACGCTTATGTAGTCGAAGACATATGCGATCTCGCTTACGGGAACCTCTACGCGATAGCGCGTCGAGATGCTCGAGAAGCTCTGCCTGAAGGACTCGATGAAATCGGCGCGTTCCTCCTCGAAGCGGTCCTGGCCAACGTAGGTCTCAATGGGGTTTCTGGTAACAAGGCGCTCGACGAGACAGCAGAGGTGAACGTAGAGCCCAATGATGGCGTTACTGCCGATCTTCTCGCCTGTCCTGCGCTGAAGCTCGTGCACGGCGCTCTCGATCTCATGGAATAGCCGCTCCGGGTCGAGGATGGTGATGGAGCGGATGACGTTCTGCAGCGTCATGTTCGAGAGCAGCTTCTCGTGGAAAGAAGAGAGCTCGGAAGCGTCAAGCCACCTGCCGAACACGGCATCAACCTTAGAGGCGGACGCCGTCGACATGATGTCCTCGAGGGCGACGAAGGGGACGGAGGCGACCCCGGGGTCTCCCGTGCCGATGACGGCACAGACGCGGTGCTCGGAGAAAACGGCGTCGTTCGACCCGTTCGCGACGAGCTGCTTGAAGGGCCTCGTGAGCAGGCGCGCGCCTATGGTGCGCGGGAGGCTCTGCGAGACGAGCTGGCGTATCCTCTCCGCGGCGTCGACCCCGGACTCGGAGCAGAAGACGATGGCGTCCTCACGGTTGACGCGCTCGATCATCTTGCAGTGCGTCACGCACGCGGCGGTCGCATCGCCAAGAACCTCGGCGATGGACTTGCCGCCGAGCAGCCCGACCCCGATCTCGAGCGCAAGACCGGTAGAGACGTTGTTCACCACGCCGATAGTGGAGTCGGTAACGTTCTCGAGGGCCTTATAGGCCTCCTCCAAGGAGCCCATGTCGACGAGGAACACGACCCCGGTGCAGTAGGAATGGCGGTCGACGAGGCGCTGGAGCGGACCGACGATGTCCTTCAGCTGCTGGTCGTAGGGCATGTCGACAGCCTCGTACACATGCATGCCGAGCATACGGTTCGCCGCGTCGGCGATGCTCGTCGCCGTTGAGTAGCCGTGGGACAAGATGACGCAGAGCGTCCGAAGGGCCTTCGCATCGCGAGACTCCGATGCGACGCACAGCGTCAGAAGCGTCTTCGTGAAGTGATCGAGCGAGATTCCCAGCGCCCCTTCCACGTCTGCGGCGACCTGATCGGAGACACTCGAGGCAAACGGCAATTCGGAGGTCACGGCACCGAGGAGATGGGAGATTTGCTCCGCACAGGCAGACTTTCGCTTAGCCAGGCCGATACCCGGCCACAACTGCAGGCAAATCTCCTGGGCCAGTAGAAAAGCGACCTTCCTCGAAAGCTCGATGCCATAAGAAGAGCCTGCGTCGGCAAGGACCGCGCCCACGACGCGCTCGAAGGCGCGCGACCTCGAGGAGGCGACGCCGTGGTCGAAAATCAAGTGATCCTCAACGCCGCGCACAGCGGAGACAGCTTGCGAGACAAGCTCGGAGACAGAGAGCTCCCCGGCGCAGAATCGCTCATCGAGGGAGCACAGGGCATCGAGCGCCTGCTCGACCGGCCCTGTGCTCTCGGCGGCATCCAGAGACGCGTCGATCAGAACGCCATCGTCGGGCTGTTGATCGATCTGCGCGGAGGAGAGGAGCCCGCTGGGAAGAAGATACGGGCGAACGACGACGTAGTCGCCCTCGCGATTGAGGAACGCTTTGGCGCAGCAGTTCGTCACGCAGGCGCGCAAGCCGGCGATGTTATCGGAAAAGTCCGCGTTCACGAGGCAACGGTATGCGCCGCGGCTGATCTTCACATCAGAACCGATTCGGCACCCCTCGCTGCGCAGGAAGCTCAAGATGAGATCCTCGCGCTCCTCGGGGGTCCGCTCCTTGAGTGAGGGGACGCGGGCACAGATGGGCATTTTGCTGTAGGCCGAGGAAACCTTCAGGTCATCGGCGGAAAGCGTCGTCGAAAGAACGAGGCGAGCGCGCGGCGCATCCTGGGAGGCATCGAGCCCGAGGGCCGTCGCAAGGCAGTGCTCCATCGCAGAGGGAGAGAGTGCCTCGATGCCGTTGACAAAGACCACACCCCCGCGCGCTTTCGCGATCGACTCGTCAAGAAGCCCGTTGAACGAGGCGGCGTCCGGGACCCCGGCGCAGTCGATGCGCACATAGGAGGAGTCGCGGGACAGCAAGCCCTGGTTCTTGCCGTACTCGTACACAAGGCGAGAAAGGAAAGACTTACCGACACCCACGCCGCCGCTCAAGAGGATGGGCAGTCCAAACGGAGGGTACTGAACCGCAGCCTTGCACTGCTCGACAACGGAGCTGAGGCTCATGTCGAAGCCCACGGCACGCGCGAAGTCGCGGTGATCGGCGATTCCCGTCGCTTGGATGAGGTCGGCGAGCGAGGCGTACTCGCTTGCAGAGAGCTTTACCTGAAAACGCTTCTGGAACGCGCGGCGATGAAAATAACGGACAGGCCTGCCCGCCACCTTAACCACAAGACCGGCGCGAACAAGGTCGTTGAGGTACTGGCTCGCCAGGCTCCTGGAGATGATGAGCGTCTCGGCGATGTCGGAGGTGGACAGACGGGCAAGGTCGTCGAGCGAGACGGCAGAGGTGAGGGCCTCGAGATGCTCGAGAATCCTGTCCCTCATGTCGACGGGTTTCTTTGCCAAGCTGTCCTGTGTGGTCTTGTCCATGACTTCTTACCTCCTCGTACAAGGAGTATAAGGGGAGAACAGAGAACGGAAGGGGGCGCGTGGGGGAATCAACAGCTCCGAGGAAAAGTCCACCACTTGAGGGGCAGAAAACAACGGCCATTGAACATTCAGGGCCGACGCTCAACACTTCGGCTCGACACTTCGCTTTGGAAAGGGCCCCGGCGCGCCGGGGTCCCAACATAAAGAAGGGCCCCGGCGCGCAGGGCCTAAAGCTTAACCATGCGCGCGGCGATGCGGGCGCAGTCGCAGGCGGCCTTCTTCTCGAAGGTGTTGTAGTCGACGACCCGGCCCTCGGCGCAGGGCTTGTCGCTGATGGCGCGCACGACGACGAGGGGCACGCCGTTGAGATAGGCGGCCTGCGCGATGGTGCAGCCCTCCATCTCGCAGCACAGGTCGCCGAAGGTCGCGAGGATTCGCTCCTTCTGTTCCGCGGGCGAGACGAACTGGTCGCCGGAGACGACGCGGCCCTTGAGGACCTTAATGTCGGGGGCGACGGCGGCCGCGGCGGCGCACGCCGCCAGCAAGGGCCGGAACGGATCGCACAAGATCAAGGCGTCGCCCGGGAGGTCGGGCGTTACCGTCAGCCGGCGCCGCGTCTGCCGCATCATGAGGGAGAACGGCCTGGCCGGCGCATACGGCAGGAAGAGGTTCAAGGTGCACCCCGGGGCGGTCAACGAGGCCGACGTGTCGAACGTCGTCGCGCGCGGCTTCGGCGGCAGGGCGCCGTGCACCCATATATGCAGCGACTTGGCCTGCGTGCGCGTCGGGGCGTCGTGGAACTACGTCTGCCTGCTCGTCGACCTCTGCAACGGGGAGATCGTCGGCCACTCCGAAGGACCGAGGAGGGACGCACGAGCGCCGAGCCAAGCTCTTGGATTACGTGCACTGGTACAACAACTTCAGGATCCACTCGACGCTGGGCTACATGTCGCCGGTCGAGTTCAGGGAGGCGGGGCCGTCCCTCCCGGAATCGTCCAAATAAGTGTTGCCAATCCATAGCCGATCCAGCCATCATCTTCGCGAAGGCGGACGTCAGGAAAAGCTCGGCTTGAGCTCGGTCGGACGCGGTCTGTGGGGCATCATTCAGGCTCAGGGGGTCTCCTTGTCTTCTTCGGTCGCAACCTGAATGATAGGGACGGCCCCTTCTCTCTTTCCCCTTCGTTTTCGACGCGTCACCCTCTCGGCGGGCTTAAGGCCCGCGCTCGCGGGTGCAGGGGCTACGCCCAAATCCCAAAAACGTAACGACGTGCTCGAAGCGTTTCCGGACGTCAGCGTAATCTCAAATCCCGTTCGTCAACTCATGGGCAAGCCACCTGAGACTACTCATTTCTCCTACTGGCAATGAAAACCTGCGACCTGCAGTTTTGCAAACTGCTTGAAAGCCACCTGCGTTGATTCACTTCCTATTGCAGCTGGCGGCTTGCACGCGAAAAGGCATTTAAGTTTCAAAACGGGCGTTTTCGGCGCTATCGAGCCTCCAAAGGCATCCCGCCGCGCCCTTTGGGACAAAAACAAAAACTCAAAGCCCTGAGTTCGAAAATAGTTTTTGGAGTTGTCCCGACTTTTGTCCCCCGAAGCCGACGAAACGCGACAGGGTGTCACCTGGCGGCACTCGATTCGAGACGGCACCGAAAACTGGATGCAACCGGAATGACAGGACGGCAGAACCGAAGCCATCGAGTAGGGATAGAAAAAAGCCCGGGTGCCATGGCATCCGGGCCTTTGCTAGCAACTTGATGTTGCGGGCAGCTTAGAACTTGTGGCCGCACTTCTTGCAGACGCGCAGCTTGTTCTTGCCGTCCTTCTCGTGACCGACGCGGGTAACCTTACCGCACTCGGGGCAAACGAGATTGACGTTGGAGGCGTCGATGGGAGCCTCCTGCGAAACGATGCCGCCCTGCTGGTTGGCAGCGTTGGGCTTGACGGCCTTCTTGACGACCGAAACGCCCTCGACAACGACCTTGTTCTCGGCGGGGAGAGCACGCAGGACAACGCCCTGCTTGCCGCGATCCTTACCAGAGAGAACCTGGACCTTATCGCCCTTCTTGATATACATATATCTCCCCTAACTACAGGGTCTCGGGAGCGAGCGAGACGATCTTCATGTACTTCTTGTCACGAAGCTCGCGAGCGACGGGCCCGAAGATACGGGTGCCGACGGGCGAACCATCGTTGTTGATGACAACGCAGGCGTTCTCATCAAAGCGAATGTAGGAGCCATCCTTGCGGCGGATCTCCTTAACGGTGCGAACGACGACGCAACGGACAACGTCCTTCTTCTTGACGTTGGCGCCAGGGGTAGCCTCCTGGACAGCACCGATGAACACATCGCCGATGCCTGCATAACGACGCTTGGAACCGCCAAGCACCTTGATGCAGCGAATCTTGCGAGCGCCGGAGTTGTCGGCGACGTTCAGCATGGTTTGCATCTGAATCATGGTAGATGTTCCTCCGAACTAAGAACCGAAGAGAGGTGCGCAGCCTTTATACGGCCCGTGGTATGCAAGCCAGGCATACGCACATCTTCGGAAACGTACAAGTCGTAAGAGCGACTGCTTATTTAGCGCGCTCGACGACCTCGATGAGGCGCCAACGCTTCATCTTGGACATAGGACGGGTCTCCATAACGCGGACGGTATCGCCCACGCCAGCCGTGCACTCCTCGTCGTGAGCGTGCAGCTTCTTGGAGCTGGTCATCATCTTGCCGTACTTGGGGTGACGCTTGCGCTCGGTGATGGTGACAACAATGGTCTTGGCACCGGAGACGGAGGTAACGACACCCGTACGGACCTTACGCGAGTTACGCGAATCAGTCATGTTCTCTCCTTAGGTCCTACTCGGCGACAGCGGACTTCTCCGCTGCGATCTCGCGGGCGCGCTGCTCCGTGAGGACGCGAGCGATGTCCTTCTTCACGGTGTTGACGCGAGCGGTGTTGTCCAGCTGGCTGGTGGCCATCTGGAAACGAAGGTTAAAGAGCTCGGCGCGCATTTCCTTCAGCTTCTCAACGAGCTGAGCGTCCGAGAGCTCACGAATCTCTGCGGGCTTCATTAGTTCTCCTCCTTGGCGGCGGCGGCGTCCTCAGCAGCCCACTTGGCCTCGAGAGCGGCCTCCTCAGCCATCTCCTTCTCGATGCGCTGCTCAGCGTTCTTGGCAGCAACAATCTTGGTCTTGATGGGAAGCTTGTGCTGTGCAAGACGCAGAGCCTCGCGAGCGACCTCCTCGGGCACGCCCTTGACCTCGAACATGATGCGGCCGGGCTTGACGACGGCCACCCACTCCTCGGGATTACCCTTACCAGAACCCATGCGAGTCTCGGCAGGCTTCTTGGTGATGGGCTTATCGGGGAAGATCGTGATGTAGACACGACCGCCACGCTTCATGTAGCGGGTCATGGCAATACGAGCGGCCTCGATCTGACGGTTGGTGATCCAATGGGCCTCGAGAGCCTGGATACCAAACTCGCCGAAATGCAGCTCGGTATTACCCTTGGCCTGGCCCTTCATGGAGCCACGCTGCACCTTGCGGTGAAGAATACGCTTAGGGGCAAGCACTACTGACCCCTCCTCTCGGAGTTACGACGACGAGGACGGGAAGAGCCCTCGAGTGCAGGGTTGGGAACAGGCTGGCCCGGGAGCTTCTCGCCCAGGTAGATCCAGACCTTCACGCCGCAAGCGCCCATGGTGGTGCTGGCGACAGCCGTGCCGTAGTCGATCTTGGCACGGAGGGTGTGCAGAGGCACGCGACCCTCGCGGTACCACTCACGACGGCCCATCTCGGCACCGCCGAGACGACCGGAGCACTGGATACGGATGCCCTTAGCGCCGGCCTTGCGGGCAGACTGGACAGCCTTGCGCATAGCGCGACGGAAGGCAACGCGGCCCTCGAGCTGCTCGGCGATAGACTGAGCAACGAGGTTGGCGTCGAGCTCGGGGCGCTTGATCTCGACAACGTCGACGGAGAGCTGGCCCTTGGAGACGCCAGCGACCTTCTCGAGCTCGGTGCGGAGGGTATCGATCTCGGCACCCTTCTTACCGATGACAACGCCGGGGCGAGCGGTGAGGATGATGACCTTCACCTTGTCGCCAGCGCGCTCGATCTCGACGCGGGAGACAGCTGCGCGGGAAAGACGCTTCTCGAGGTACTTGCGGATCTCGAGATCGTTACCGAGGGTCTTAGCGTAATCCTTCTCTGCGAACCAGCGGGAGCGCCAGTTCTCGGTGATGCCAAGACGGAAGCCGGTGGGGTAGACTTTCTGACCCATACAGCTTTACGCCTCCTTTCGAGGAGCAACGACGACGGTGATGTGGGAAGTACGCTTCAGAATGCGAGAAGCGGAACCCTTGGCGCGGGGACGGATGCGCTTAAGCGTCGGACCCTCGTCAACATAGGCAGCGGCGACAACCAGGTTGTCGGCACGCAGACCGTTGTTGTTCTCGGCGTTCGCAACGGCGGAACGGAGAACCTTCTCGACATCCACGGCGACGGCGCGGTCGCAGAAGTGGAGGATGTCGAAGGCCTGAGCGACAGGCTTGCGGCGGATCAGATCGACCACCAGGCGGGCCTTGCTGGGGGAAACACGCACGTACTTAGCGACGGCGCGAACCTCGGTGGCCTCAGTTTCAATAGACTTAGTTGCCATTTACGGTTAACCCCCTATTTGGCCTTGTGGCCACGGAACGTACGAGTCGGCGCGAACTCGCCGAGCTTGTGACCAACCATGGACTCGGTAACATACACGGGCACATGCTTGCGGCCGTCGTGGACGGCGATGGTGTGACCAACCATCTCGGGGAAGATGGTGGACGCGCGGGACCAGGTCTTCACGACGTCCTTCTTGCCAGCCTCGTTCATCGCGGTGATACGCGAGAGAAGGCGAGTCTCCACGAACGGGCCCTTTTTGAGACTTCTGCTCATAAGTGCTTTCTCCTAAAACTCGGTATCCGAAATTACTTCTTACGGCGACGAATGATGTGCTGGTTCGAGACCTTCTTCTTCTTGCGCGTACGAAGGCCCTTCGTCGGCTTACCCCAAGGGGTAACAGAGGGACGACCAGAGGTGTGGTTCTTGCCCTCGCCACCGCCGTGCGGGTGGTCGACAGGGTTCATGACGGTACCGCGGACGGTCGGGCGCACGTTCATGTGACGCTTACGGCCGGCCTTGCCGATGACAATGTTGGCGTGATCGGCGTTGCCGACCTCACCGACGGTGGCGCGGCAGGTAACGAGGATGCGACGCATCTCGGAGGAAGGCATACGGACGATAGCGTACTTGCCCTCCTTGCCCATCAGCTGGCAGGAGTTGCCGGCGGAACGGGCGATAGCAGCGCCCTTGCCCGGCTGGAACTCGACGGCGTGGATGAGCGTACCGACGGGGATGTCGGCGAGGGGCAGAGCGTTGCCCGGCTTGATGTCGGCGTCAGAGCCGGACATGATGGTCTGACCGACCTCGAGGCCCTTGGGGGCCAGGATGTAGCGCTTCTCACCGTCAGCGTAGTGCAGCAGAGCGATGCGAGCGGAACGGTTCGGATCGTACTCGATCGTGGCAACCTTGGCGGGCACGCCGTCCTTGTTGCGCTTGAAGTCGATCACGCGGTAACGACGCTTCACGCCGCCGCCCTGGTGGCGGGTGGTGATGCGGCCGTTGTTGTTACGACCGGCCTTCTTGGGCAGGGGCTCGAGAAGAGACTTCTCGGGCTTGGTGCAGGTGATCTCGGAGAAGTCGGAGATCGTCTGCCAACGCCTACCAGCGGAGGTCGGCTTAAGGTGCTTTACAGCCATTACAATCCCTTTCAATAGGAATCCGTTAGCCATCGCAGACAGGGATTCGAGGTTCTGCCTCGGGTGCGATGACACCGGACGTATACACGGTTCCGGGCGTGTCCATTTTATACGCCCAAAACCTTGAGCTCCCGCCTCCCCTATTTGGGAGGCATGAGCTCACTCAACAGCAGCGAGTCTTAGGCCTGGTTGCCAAAGACCTCGATGGTGTCGCCCTCGGCCAGCGTGACGATGGCCTTCTTCCAAGAACGGGTCTTGCCGGCGACATAGCGCACGCGCTTGGTCTTGGGCTTGACCGTCAGGGTGTTCACGCGAACGACCTTGACGCCGAAGATCTCCTCGACAGCGTCCTTGATCTGATACTTGTTAGCATCCTTGGCGACCTCGAACGTGTACTTGTTCTGCTCCATGCCGGAGAAGGAACGCTCGGACACGATCGGACGGATGATGATCTCGTGGGCGGTCATTTATGCAAGCACCTCCCCGAAGTGAGCGGCGATGTCGGCGGGCATCAGCACGGCGTTGTTGTTGACGAGATCGTAGGTGTTGGCCTCGTCGGCAGTGATGATGAACGTCTTGGGAATGTTGCGGAACGACAGGTAGGCGTTGACGTCCTCATCGCGAACGATGATGGTCAGACGCTTGCCCTCAAGGCCGAGAGCCTTGAGCATGGCGACGGCAGCCTTGGTGGAAGGCTTCTCGAAGCCGTAGTCGTCGACGAGCACGAGCTCGCCATCGGCCAGCTTGGCGGACAGCGCGGAGCGCATAGCCAGCTTGACCTCCTTGTTGTTCATACGCTTAGCGTAGGAACGGGGCTTGGGGGCGAAGACAACGCCACCGTGACGCCACTGGGCAGCACGGATGGAACCCTGGCGGGCACGGCCGGTGCCCTTCTGACGCCAAGGCTTCTTGCCGCCACCGGAAACCTCAGAGCGACCCTTAGCAGACTGGGTGCCCTGACGCCAAGAGGCCATCTGGCACTTGACGATGTGGTGCATAACGTGGATGTTCGGCTCGATGCCGTACACCTCAGCGGCGAGCTCGGCCTCGGCGACCTTCTTGCCCTCGCTGTTCTTTACTTCAAACTTTGCCATTTAAGTGTTCTCCTTGGTATGACGCTGGGCTAAATGGGCTGGGCCCTTAGGCCATACGGATGGCGACGAGACCATTCTTGGCACCCGGGACAGCGCCCTTGACCAAGATGAGGTTCTGCTCGGCATCGATGCGGACAACGGAAAGGTTCTTGACGGTAACGCGCTCGTTACCCATGTGACCGGCCATCTTGACGCCCTTGAGGACGCGCGCAGGATAGGCGCACTGACCGATAGAACCGGGGTGACGCTGGAAGTGAGAACCATGCGTCATAGGACCGCGGCGCTGACCCCAGCGCTTGATGCGACCCTGGAAGCCCTTACCCTTGGAGGTACCGATGACGTCGACCTTCTCGACATCAGCGAAATCAGCGACGGTGACGACCTCGCCGACCTTGTGCTCCTCGCCGTTCTCGACGCGGACCTCACGAAGGAAGCGGACAGGCTCGACGCCAGCCTTGGCGAAGTGGCCAGCCATGGGCTTGTTCACGTTCTTGGCCTTGATGTCGCCGAAACCGATCTGGACGGCGTCATAGCCGTCGGTTGCCTGAGTTTTAACCTGCGAGACAGCGCAGGGGCCAGCCTGGATGACCGTGACGGGAACGACGTTATCGTTCTCGTCCCAAACCTGGGTCATGCCAATCTTGCGGCCGAGAATCATGCTGATCAAGATATGATCCCAACTCTCGCGTGGTCTTGGGACAATGCGTACACCACCGAGCGTACGCCCCTAGAGGACCACTACTTACACGACGTGCTCCCCAGCCTTGTATTGCGCCTGAACTACCTGACAACCCTATTAAGCAGGCATTTTGTCCAGCCAGAATACTCCCCTGGTTTCACACAGCTGTTTAGTATACACGGCTGCGGGCGTATCCATCGAGATTCATATTTCACTCACATTGTTTACGCAGGTAAAGTGCGTGGATGGCTCCCGAGCACGGCGGAGGGCCGGAGAAATATATTAAGGTCCCTGCTCTACAGTCCTGCGCAAGACGGAGAGCACATTAAGTGCTCTCCTTTGCGTGCGGAACTCGCGATGACCTTAATATATTTCTCCGGCCCTCCGCCGTGCTCGGGAGACGACACGTTGATGTCTGCTTAACTCTGCTCGCTCAGCTAATTACTTTGTTGGGGGTCCACTATTTGCTGGAGGGTGAACTTGCATTGCATTGGCTCGCCTTCTGCTTGTGGCTTTTCCTCGTCAAAAACGAAGATCATGATGGCGCAGTTGGGGAGTTTTGCTGGGAGCTCGAAGCCCTCTGGGGCTGCGGCCTTGATAAATTGGCGGCTGGCGCTGCCGTGGCTTACTGCTAGGAGGGTTTCGATACCATCGGCGCCCATGAGATTGGTGAGGGTGCCTACCATGCGTTCTTGCAACGCGTGGCTTCCTTCTCCTCCGAAGGGGACCAGATCCTCGCCGGGGTCCCAGACGTCGGTAGGCAGCGCGTCGTGGGGGCCTTCCTCAAAGGTGCCGTAGCTGCGCTCGATGATGCCTTCGCAGGACTCGACTGCTGCATCCGGGCCGAGGAGTTCGGTTGCGACGAGACTTGCCGTGTTCATGGCTCGGCCTAAGGGCGATGAGACCACTTTGTCGGGGACGACGCCGTGGGCTTTGAGCCACGCGGCTGCCATTCCCGCTTGTTTACGGCCCAGGTCGGTTAACGGTGAATCGCAGCGGCCCTGGACCAGCTTTTTGACGTTGAATTCTGTCTGGCCGTGGCGGAGTAGATATAGCTTCTTCATGCTCTCCCCTTCTGCATCATTTGCTTTATCGGCTCGGCCCTACTCGTGGGTATGCCCTACGTAGTCTTCGTCGATCGTGATCTTGGCAATCGACTTGGGATATTCAGATTCGACACGTTTCGCCAACGCGTGCTTTAGGTCCTCGGCGCTCATCGCCAAATCCGAGGGACGTACGCAGTCAAAGATCACGTTGGTATGCGTGGGACCCGGAACACAGCGTAGGTCGTGGATCGAGAGGCGGCTATCAATCTCCTGGGCCATGGCGTTAATGCGTAAACGCATGCTCGCCACCTTGGGATCGTCGGTCACGATGGGGTCGTAATGGAGCGTGACAATCATGCCGTCTTCGTTCCTAAACGCCTGCTCAATATTGTCGAGCGTGTCATGGCTTTTCAGCGGGCTGACCTCGGCTGCCATCTCGGCGTGAGCGCTTGCGAACTTCCTGCCCGGGCCGTAGTCGTGAACCATCAAATCGTGAACGCCCAAAACGCCGGGGTAGCTCATGATCTTGTCTCGAATGTGCTTGACCAGCTTAGGATCGGGCGTCTGGCCCAAAAGCGGGCTCACCGTATCCTGGATGAGTTCAAAACCGCTCCAGCCAATATAGGCGCCAACGGCAAGGCCGACCCATGCATCAAGATTGATATGCGTCACCTGGGAAACAATCGCGCACGCCAGCACGGCGCCCGTAGCAAGAACATCGTTCTTGGAATCCTGCGCGGTCGCACGCAGCGTCTCGGACTCAATGCGGTCACCGAGCTTTTGGTTGAGGGCCGCCATCCACAGCTTTACGACCATCGAAAGCACTAGAACTGCCACCAGGGCAAGCGAGAACTCGACAGGTTCCGGGTTGACGATACGCTCAACCGAGGACTTCACCAGTTCGATGCCAATAAGCAGCACGAGCGCCGCCACAACCAGACCCGAGAGATACTCGTAGCGGCCATGTCCGTAAGGATGCTCGGGGTCGGCCGGCTTGCTCGCCAGCCTAAAGCCCAGCACGCTCACGATATTCGAGCTGGCATCGGACAGGTTGTTCATGGCATCCGCCACGATCGAAACCGATCCCGACAGCACGCCAATTACGCCCTTCGCAGCACAAAGCGCAACATTGGCGAGAATACACACCACGCCCGTCAACGTGCCCACGCGCGCACGGTCGCCCTGCGCACGACGAACAATCCACTCAACCATCTATATCCGCCCCCACGGTACTACCTATATATCTATTGCTCAAACGGATTGTAGTGTAGCCACTTTGCCCCACAGATACAAAAAGGCCGCAACCCACACGGGCCACGACCTTGGAACATGACAAAGAAATCGCCCTTTGTCGCACGGGTTTATGCGCTTGCTTCGGCCACGCTCTTCGAGGTTTCGGGTGAATCAGCTCCGTCCCCCGTCGTCTGCCCCTTCGCCGGCACCACGCCAAAGCAGTAGCTCAGCGCCGCAGACACCGCAAATGCCACACCGCCGGCAGCACAGCACCACAGCAGGTTCGAGATGCCGCCCGTGGCAAAGCCAATGACCATGAGGACATTCGTCATGCCGATGGTATAGGCCGTAACGTGGCCCACGGCCGCAACAAGGCCTCCGACGGCACCGCCAATGGCCATGCACGTCAGACACCTGCCATATTTAAAGCCGCAACCGTACAGCGCTGGCTCGCTTACGCCGCCAAGAACACCCGAGATTGAATAGCCCAGCATGAGCGCCTTCTCGTCCTTATCCGCAACGCGAAGCGACGCGCCAAAAGGCATGCCCCAAACGGCGAACGTCGCCATCGTCGCGGCAATCAGGATGCACGAATCCGTTCCCACACTCATAAACTGCGCGTACGCAAGCGATAGGACAACGTTGCTGATACCCGCGATCTTAAGAAACTCCCAACCCGCGGCAAGCCCCATGAGCGTGAGCAGCGACACGATGCCACCGGAATTGCCAAGCATAAACATAAGCTGGCCCAACAGCATGCCCAGATAGCTGCCCGCCGGCGCTGTAATACACAGCGAAACCGGAACCATGACGAGCATGGTTGCAAACGGAACGAACGAAAATGCCACGGCCTTAGGGATAACTCGATGAAAGAAACACTCCACTCGCCATAGCACGGGCACCGAGATGAGGACCGGAATAACAGTCGTCGTGTAATCGTTGACCGGCGCGGGAAGCAGACCATACACGGAAGTCATCGATGCCCCCGCCGTCGATGCGGCATCGACGAGCTTAAGCAGATCGGGCGCAATCAATACGCCGCCCAGCATCATGCCCAGTTGTTCCGAGCAACCGAGCTGGCGGGCAGCCGCCCAACCAAGATAGATGGGCAAAAAGTAGTAACCGGCGTTATAGAGCCAACTGTAGAACAGGCGATAGATTTCGGAATCGGCAGGCCACAGGCCCAGCATGCCTTCGCCCATAATGACGGCGACGGTGCGGAACAACGCCGCGCAGACAATAAAGGGCAGCGCCGACATCATGCTTTTGGACAGATAGTCCACCACGGCCATGGCGTTTGATGAAACCGTCGTTGTAAACGAGGTGTTAGAAACTTGTGACATGGAACGCCTTTCCCAATGTGACATGCGGACTGCCCCTTTGTCACATCGTGCGGTACTGACCGATTGCGCGGTACTTTTCGTAGCGGAGGTTTGTGAGGGTCGCGTCGTCGAGCTGCCCAAGCGTATCGAAGGCATCAAATGCCGAGGACATGACGGCACCGGCGATCTCCTCATGCGACAGGCCCCTATCGTCAACAATGCCGTCGATGATGCCGAGCGCCAACAGATCGGGGGCCGTGAGCTTAAGCGCTTCGGCGGCCTCATTCGCGCGGTCGGTATCCTTCCACAGGATCGACGCACAGGCCTCGGGGCTCACGACCGAATAGGCCGAGCTCGAGAGCATCAGGATGCGGTCGGCCACGGATAGCGCCAGCGCGCCACCAGAGCCGCCCTCGCCTGTCACCACCGAGACAATCGGCGTCTTAAGGCCGCTCATCTCCATGAGATTCTGGGCGATCGCCTCACCCTGGCCGCGCTCCTCGGCACCGATGCCGCAAAACGCGCCCGAGGTATCGACCAGGCACAGAACCGGTCGACCAAACTTTTCGGCCTGGCGCATAAGGCGACGCGCTTTGCGGTAGCCCTCGGGATGCGCCATGCCAAAGTTGCGGCGCATACGCTCTTTGGTCGTGGTGCCGCGCTCGATGGCGATGACCGTTACGGGGCGTCCGTCTTTCCAGCCAATGCCAGCCAACACAGCGGCGTCGTCGCCAAAGTAACGGTCGCCGTGCAGCTCAACGAATCCGTCGAGGCCCAGCGAGATCATCTCACCCGCCGTGGCGCGATCTGCCGAGCGGGTCTGCTTGACAATCTCGAGCGCGGTTTTTGGTGCCGTCGAGCGCTTAAACAAGTGTCCCAGCTTTTTGCCGCGGCGACCCGCATGCACGATCTCATGTGGCGCCCCCAGGCCGGGCGCGTGCCCTTCGTGCAGCGCCAGCAGCTCGCCTACCGTGAGCGCAATCTCGCCACGCGGAACAACGGCATCGCAAAAGCCGTGCTCCAGCAAAAACTCGGAACGCTGGAATCCCTTGGGCAGACGCTTGTGCATGTTCTGCTCGATCACGCGCGGGCCGGCAAATGCCGTCAGGGCATCGGGCTCGGCCAGGATAATGTCGCCCTCCATGGCGAAGCTCGCGGTTACACCTCCGGTCGTGGGATCGGTGAGCACCGTGATATACAGGCCGCCCGCCTCGCTGTGGCGCCTAACCGCCGCAGAAATCTTGGCCATCTGCATGAGCGAGGTCACGCCCTCCTGCATGCGGGCGCCGCCCGATACGGTAAAGCCAACGACCGGCAGCCCCAACTCGGCCGCGCACTCAAAGACACGACAGATCTTCTCGCCCACCACGGAGCCCATTGAGCCCATCATAAAGTTGGCATCCATAAAGAAGAGCGCGGTATCGCAGCCGCAGATTTTGCCCCTGCCGCACACAACGGCATCGCGCTCGCCCGAACGCTCGCTCACGCTCTTAAGCTTGTCGGCATAACCGGGAAACGAGAGGAAGTCCTTCGACGCCAGATTGGCATCCCATTCCTCAAAGGTACCCGCGTCGACCGTCATGCGCATGCGCGCGCGACCGCTCACGCGAAAGTGTTTGCCGCAACGAGGGCAGACCTCGAGGTTGTCGTGCAGGCGCGCCTCATCGATCACACGGCGGCACTCCGGGCATTTGACAAACACGTGGCGCGCGGGGAACTCGGCGCACGACTCGGTTATCGGCCCCTCAAGGACATTGACCGTCTTCGCTTTTCTATTCATCAGCATAGAGATGCCCCATCAGATCGGTGTGGTACATGCCCGACAAGAACTCGTCGTTTGCCAGCACGTCGAGCTGAAGCTCGCTATTTTCGCTCACGCCCTCAATCACGAGCTCGCCCAGGGCCGAGCGCATCTTGCGAATGGCACCGTCACGCGTGGGCGCGCACACGATGAGCTTGCCGAGCATGGAGTCGTAGTACGGCGGAACGTTCGCTCCGGTAAACATGGCCGAATCCCAGCGCACGCGCGGACCACCCGGCACACGCAACGCGGTGACCGTTCCGCATGACGGCAGAAAGTCCGGCGTTTCGGCATTGATGCGGCACTCCATGGCGTGGTTGCGCACCGGCATGTCCTCCTGCTCAAAGGGCAGAGGCTGGCCGGCTGCCACGCGCAGCTGCCACTTGACCAAGTCGGTATCGGTCACAAACTCCGTGACCGGATGCTCAACCTGCAGGCGCGTGTTCATTTCCATAAAGTAGAAATTACCGTCATCTGAGTACAAAAACTCAATGGTGCCGGCACCCTCATAGCCGACGGCACGAGCCAGGTCGCGCGCGGCCTTGTGCATGCGCGCGCGAATATCATCGCGTCCGTCGAGGCACGGCGCGGGGCTCTCCTCGATCAGCTTTTGGTTGCGGCGCTGCACCGAGCACTCGCGCTCGCCGAGCGAAAACACATGGCCCTGCTTATCGGCCATAATCTGCACCTCAACGTGATGCGCCGGCGCGACGAACTTCTCCATGTAGCACTCGCCGTCGCCAAAAACGGCCTCGCCCTCGGCACGCGCCTCGATGAACGCCTTTGCCGCATCTTCCACGCGCTCGACCTTGCGAATACCGCGGCCGCCTCCACCCGCACGCGCCTTAATAAGCACGGGGCAGCCAATGCGCTCAGCCTCGGCCGTTGCCTCCTCGGGACTTTTGAGCAAATCGCAGCCCGGCACGATGGGCACGCCCGCCGCGGCGGCCGTTCGACGCGCGGCGTCCTTGTCGCCCATGCTGTCGATCACCTTGGCCGAAGGACCGACAAACGCCAGGCCATACTTGTCGCAGTCGCGCACGAAGCTCGCCTTCTCGGAGAAAAAGCCATAGCCGGGATGAATTGCCTTTGCCCCCGACTTCACGGCACAGGTGAGCACGGCATCGTCGTTGAGGTAGCTCTCGGCAAGACGCGGGCCGCCGATGCAATACGCCTCGTCGGCAAGCTGCACGTGCAGCGCGTCCGCATCGGCCGTGGAATAAACGGCGACGGTCTTGATGCCCATATCGCGGCACGCGCGGATAACACGGACCGCGACTTCTCCGCGGTTGGCGATGAGCACTTTGTCGAACATGAAGCCTTCCTTAACTTTCGTGCATGAGTGCAAAAGACATATCGGCGCGGCAGCAAACCTCACCGTTGACGCTCGCGGTACCCGTCGCAAAGCGGAACGGCCCGCGCGCACGCGTGATGGTGCACACCAGATCAACCGTGTCGCCCGGGCGCACCGGACGCTTAAAGCGCACCTTATCGAGGCTCGTATAGAACGGCGTCGCGCCGCGCGCCTCCTCGTCGCCCATCAGCAGCACGCAACAGTTTTGGGCGAGCATCTCGCACTGAATCACGCCGGGGACTACCGGGTTTCCCGGAAAATGCCCCTGCAAAAAGTACTCGTCGCCCGTAATCGTGATCTTGCCGTGGGCCTCGTCGCCCACCAGCTCGGCCTCGTCGAGCAAAAGCATCGGTTCGCGATGCGGCAACAGCTTCTTGAGCTCTTCTTTGTTCATGGACATCACCTATCCGATCCTCATAAGGCAACTGCCGAACTCCACGAGGTCGCCGTCGGCCACGCAGATCTCGAGTACCTCGCCGTCTGCCTCGGCCGTCACCTCGTTGAGAACCTTCATGGCCTCGATGATGCAGAGGGTCTCACCGGCCTTGACCTTGGAGCCCACGTGCACAAACGGCTCGTCGCCCGGCGCCGGGGCAGCATAGAAAACGCCGACCATGGGAGCGGTCACCTCGGTGCCCTTGGGCTCCGGTGCGGCGGCAGGTGCCTGCGCGGCGGGCTCCGGTGCGGCGGCAGGCATGGCGACAGGAGCCACCGCCGGAGCAGTCACGGCACCCGGCATAGGCATGGGCACGGCAACCGGCTGCGCGGCGCTCGCGCGCTCGAGTTCGACCGCGGTGCCATCGGGCTCCTCAACGCGTACGCGCGTGAGGCCGCGGTCCTCCATAACATCGGCTATCTCGGCAAGTCTTTTGGAATCCATGCTCTAGCTCCTCGTATATCTACGCAGCGCGATGGCGGCGTTGTGCCCGCCAAAGCCCAGGTTTGTCGAAAGCGCCCAGGTAAGGTCGGCGCGAACCGCGCGATTGGGCGTGTAGTCAAGATCGCAGGCGGGATCGGGCGTGTGGTAGTTAATGGTCGGCGGCACCACGCCCTGCTCGAGCGCCATGGCGCAGGCCATGACCTCGATGGCACCCGTGGCACCGATCATGTGGCCGGTCATCGACTTAGTCGACGAGACGTGCGCGGCGCGTGCCGCGTCCTCGCCGAGCGCACGCTTTATGCCCGCCGTCTCGGACGAATCGTTGAGCTTGGTCGAGGTGCCGTGAGCGTTGATGTAGAGGCCCTCGGAAGGCTTAACGTCGCCCTCGGCCACCGCCAGCGATATCGCACGGGCAATGCCGGCAGCCTCGGGATCGGGGCTCGTGATGTGATAGGCATCATCGGTGTTGCCGTAGCCCACGACCTCGGCGTAAATGTGCGCACCGCGCGCCTGCGCATGTTCCATGCTCTCGAGCACGAGCACGCAGGCGCCCTCGCCCATCACAAAGCCGTCGCGGTCTGCATCGAACGGACGGCAGGCCGTCGCGGGATCGGGGTTGGTGGTCAATGCGCGGCAGGACGTAAAGCCCGCAACGGCATCGGGGATAATTGCTGCTTCGGCGCCGCCCGCGAGGATCGCGTCGGCATAGCCGTGCTTGATGGCGCGGAACGCCTCACCCACCGCATGGGCAGAAGTCGCGCAGGCAGTCACGACGGGTAGGGTCGGGCCCTTTGCCTTATGGCGAATCGCGATGTTGCCCGAAGCCATGTTGGGGATCATCATCGCAATCATATAGGGTGATGCACGGCGAGGCCCTCGATCGGCAATCGTGTGGACGTTGTCGACGAGTGTCTGCATGCCGCCCACGCCTGAACCCACGTAGACGCCCAGGCGCTCGCGATCGATGGCATCTTCGACATCAAGGCCCGCATCGTGCACGGCCTCGTCCGACGCCGCCAGTGCAAACTGAACGCAGGGGTCGAGGTGCTTGGCATCGTGCTTACCAAAGTACTCGTTGCCGTCAAAGCCCTTGACCTCGGCCGCCACCTTGACAGCAAACGCATCCGTATCGAAGTGCGTAATCGGGCCGATACCGCACGCGCCGGCGCACATAGCCGCCCAAGTGGCAAGCGCCGTGTTGCCGAGCGGCGATACGGCACCGATGCCGGTGATTGCAACTCTCTGTTCCATCATGGTCTCCTCATCCAAGCCGTTCTTCGGCCCTGGTTTCTACATCGCCATTCCGCCGTCCACGCGTACAACCTCGCCCGTAATGTAGGAAGCCGCATCGCTCGCCAAAAAGCGCACCACGCCGGCCACTTCCTCGGGGCGCGCCATGCGCTTCAGGGGAATCTGCTCCTCGGTTGCCGCGCGAACCTTCTCCGAGAGATTTGACGTCATATCCGTCTCGACAAACCCCGGGGCGACCGCGTTCACTCGTACGCCGCGGGGCGCAAGCTCGCGCGCCACCGCCTTGGTAAGCCCTATCACGCCCGCCTTGGAGGCAGCGTAGTTGGCCTGTCCGGCGTTGCCCATCAGGCCCACGACCGAGCTCATGTTGACGACGCAACCGCCGCGCTGGCGCATAAAGGTCTTGGTGAGCGCGCGCGTCATATTGAATGTTCCCTTGAGATTGACATCGAGCACGCGATCGAAGGCGTCATCGCCCATGCGCATGAGCAGACCGTCGCGCGTTATGCCGGCGTTGTTGACGAGCGCCCAAATGGAGCCAAAGTCGTTGAAGACCGCTTCCACGCACGCGTTGACGGCAGCGGGGTCGGCCACATCGCATCGATATGCGCGCGCCGTGGCGCCAACCGCCTCACAGGCTTCGCACGTTTCGCGCGCCGCATCGACGCTACCGGCATAGACGACGGCGATATCAAAGCCGTCCTCCGCCAGACCGACAGCGCAGGCACGGCCGATACCCCGCGAGCCGCCCGTGATCAGCGCCACACGGCGCGATCCGTCGCGCCCGAGCGCGCCGTTGTTTAAATTGCCCATGTCATTCCTTTCGGGTTACAGCCCTGTGGACTATGCGAGCTCGTCGGCAATAGCTGCGGCCTGCTCGGCCGTTTCGCATGAATACGCACGAACGTCGCTCAACGTACGCTTGACCAGGCCCGACAGCGTTTTGCCGGGGCCGACCTCAATAAACGTGTCGATGCCTTGATCCTGCAGAGCATGCAGCGTGTCGACCCAGCGCACGGCATGACTCACCTGGTTGGCCAGCACCTCCGATGCCGCCTGCGGGTCGGCCGGATAGGGAGCCGCCGTCATATTTGCCATGACCGGAATCAGCAAAGGGGACGGGGCGTGCCCGGCTTGGATATACGTCGCCAGCCCCTCAGTCGCCTCGGCCATATAGGGGCTATGGAATGCACCCGACACCGCGACCTTCATGGCGCGACCGCCAGCCTCTTTTACCAGGGCGTCGAGGTTCTGCAACGCATCGGGCGCTCCGGCCACAACCGTCTGCTGGGGACTGTTGTAGTTGACCGGCCAGCAGTCCTCGCCGGCCTGTTTTGCCAGGCCCTCGACTTGCACCGCATCGAGCTTGATGACGGCGCGCATGCCGCCCGGATGGCGCTCGGCAGCCGCGGCCATCAGCGCCGCGCGCTCGCACACGAGCTCAAAGCCCGCTCGCGTATCGAATACCCCCGCAAAGGTGAGCGCGGCGACCTCGCCCAGCGAGAATCCCGCACAGGCGGCAGGCACCACGCCGCGCTCACGCAGGGCGATAGCCGCTGCCAGGTCGTGAACGAACACGCACGGCTGCGTGTTCTCGGTCTGCGAGAGCTCCTCCCTGGAGGCGCTCCGGCACTGCTCGCTGGTCCCCGGGCGCACCTCGTCGGCAATGGCGAACACCTCGGCGGCCGCCGGCGATGCCTCGATCAGGTCGACGCCCATCGCGGGGTGTTGGGCACCCTGGCCGGCAAACAGAAACGCTACGCTACCCATGCGGACGCACCCTTCAGGACGCGCACGGCGCCATCGACCAGATCGTCAACGATTTCACGCGCGCTCTGGCGTTCGTTGACCATTCCGGCAATCTGTCCGCACAAATACGAACCCTCTTCGTAATTACCGTCCTTTGCGGCTTTACGAAGCGCGCCCGTGCCCATGGCCCCGAGCTCCTCGGGGCTTGCGCCAGCCGCCTCGTTCTTGGCATACGCGTTGGTGAAGGGACTCTTGAGGGCGCGAACCGGATGTCCCGTCGAGCGACCGGTCGCACGCGTCGACGTGTCGCCTGCCTTGAGCACCAACTCTTTGTACTGTTCGGATACGGTGCACTCGTTTGCGACCAGAAAGCGTGTTCCCACCTGGACTCCGGCAGCGCCGAGCATAAAGGCGGCCGCTACACCGCGGCCATCGGCGATGCCGCCAGCCGCAACCACGGGAATATCGACCGCATCGACAACCTGCGGCACCAGTGCCATCGTCGAGGTCTCGCCAATATGGCCGCCTGATTCGGTACCCTCGGCAACCACGGCAGTGGCTCCGCGACGCGCCACGAGACGCGCCAGCGCCACCGAAGCCACGACGGGAATAACCTTGATGCCCGCATCGCCCCAGGCCTTCATGTACTTGGTGGGATTGCCGGCGCCGGTCACCACAACGGGCACCTGCTCATCAATCACCACTTGTGCGACCTCGTCGACAAACGGGCTCATGAGCATAACGTTGACGCCAAAGGGCTTATCCGTCTTGGCGCGCAGCTCGTGAATCTGATCGCGCAGCCAGTTTGCGTCGGCATTCATGGCCGCGATAATCCCTAAGCCGCCTGCCTCGGACACGGCAGATGCCAGCGAGGCGTCGGCAATCCAGGCCATGCCACCCTGGAACACGGGTTTTTCGATGCCGAGCAGATCGCAGAGAGGAGACTTGAGCATCACTACTTCTCCAATGCCGCCTCGACCGTATCGACGAACTCGCCGACCGTCTTGGGATTCTCCTCGGTATCGAGCTCAATGCCAAACTCGTCCTCGACGGCGACGAGGATTTCGACAGTGCCAAGGCTGTCGAGACCAATCTCCTCGAGCGTTGACTCGGGCCTCATCTCGACGTCGTCAAGGCCAGCCGTCTCGCGGATAACGTCGCAAACGCGCTCGAAGGTCTTCTGATCTGCCATGGTAGTTCTCCTTTGTTTGTGCCCTAGGGGCGGTTTTATTTCCTATGTGCGACTACTTCCAACGAAGCAGATAGCCACCTATATCCAGGCCGGCGCCAAATCCAACGAGGGCGATGGTGTCGCCCACATTCAGTGCGTCGGTGCGTGCCAGTCGGTCAAGCGCAAAGGGAATGCAGGCGCTCGAAATGTTGCCGGTCTCCCGCAGCGTTCGAACCATGAGCTCGTCTGGCACGCCGAGGCGCTTGACCGCCTGACTCAGGATTCGTTCGTTAGCCTGATGGAATACAAAATGATCGATGTCTTCGACCGAAATGCCCGCATCGCTCGCAAGCTTATGGACCGTGTCGCAGATGGCGTTGACGCCGAACTTGAACACGCGGCGGCCATTCATGGACAGCACGCTCTCGCTATCTGCGGAGGCCTTAAACGGCGAGGTACCGACCAGACCGGGAACGCGCAACGTCTCGACGTCGGGCGCCGTCGAAAGCTCAACGGCAAGGGGGTTGTCTCCCCCAGCCCCAATCACTGCGGCGCCTGCCCCATCGCCAAAGAGCACGCACGTGGCACGGTCGGTCCAATCGAGCGCGCGCGTCATCTGCTCGGCGGCAACAACCAGCACGTGCTCAGCGCGACCGCGGGCGATATAGCCCTCGGCGACATCGAGCGCAAATACGAAGCCGGCACAAGCCGCCGAAACGTCGAAGGCAGGACATGTGGCACCCAGGCGCTCAGCAACGGCACACGCCTCAGCGGGAACAAGGTGGTCACCCGTTGTCGTCGAGCAGACGATCAGATCCAGCTGGCTCGCGTCGATTCCGGACACCTGGAGTGCCCGCTCACTCGCCGCTACGGCAAGGTCGTCAAGTGACTCGGTGGTGCAGACGTGGCGGCTCTTGATACCTGTGCGGGTAAAAATCCACTCATCCGAGGTATCGAGGAACTCGGACAGCTCGTCATTGGAAACACTGCGCTCAGGAAGCGCCGAGCCTGTTCCAAGAATCGTGAAACCCATCACTAGCCTCCTTTGAGTTGTTGACGTGTTTACATCGACCAAGAGAGGATAGCGCATTTTAGTCATTGTTGACGTGTTAACATTAAATTGTCCAAATGCGACAAAGGCTTCACATTGTGTCAATCTCTCGACACCATTACGCGATTGCCTTATTAACTTAGGAGGTAGCAACCGTTATGGATACCAAATTAACGATAGTCGACGTAACCGGATCGACCAACGATGACCTGCTCGAAGCAGGAAAACAAGGAGCTCCGCACGGCACAGGACTTGCCGCCCGGGCTCAAACAGCAGGACGCGGCCGGCGCGGGCACAAGTGGGACTCAACCGTCGGCAACTTATTGCTTTCGATTGTCCTGCGCCCATGCGTTAATCCTGCAAAATACTCTGGACTTGCCGCCGTCAGCGGCCTAGCGGTACTCGAGACGCTCAAAAAGCAGGGCCTTGCAAACGAGATTGGCCTCAAATGGCCCAACGATCTGGTCGCGCGAGGACGCAAGCTCGGCGGCATTCTGGTCGAGGCCGCACGCGATAACGAAGGCAAACCTTTCGCCGTCTGCGGCATTGGTGTCAACGTAAACTACACGCCCCAAGAGGTGCCCGATGGCGGCCTGGCGGCAATTGGCCTCTCGGACCTCAACGAGAGCGTTCCCGCCGTCGACATGCTCCTCGATGAGGTCTATCACGCAGTTATAGACGCTGTAGATGCCTGGGCAGAGCGCCCCAACGCCAAGGAAGAAGACGCCGGTCCGCTCGCGCCCGTCCGCGACGAATATATCGCTCACCTCAATTGGATTGGGAAGCACGTTATCGCCCGTTCCCCTGCCGGCGACGAGCTAGCACGCGGCATCTTTAAAATTGTCGATGGCTTTGGTCGCGCGTGTATCGAAACGGAAGGCGGTTTGCGATCCTTCCATTTTGAGGAAGCATCGCTGCGTCCCTTGAGCGAATAGGGCGCCGCAACCACCTACTCGGCAGCATTACCCGGCAGTCCAAACCATCATTCAAATCAGAACCACCCTTAAAAAGGGTGGTTTGCTCTTAGGGTATAACCCACGGGCC
>UREE01000007.1 GCA_900546825.1 uncultured Collinsella sp.
CCTGCAGCCATGCGAGCTGCGGATTCGCCAAGAACCTGCGTCACGACCTGTTCTACAAGATCCAGACGTTCAGCTTTGCCAACATCGATGAGTTCTCGAGCTCCTCGCTCGTCACGCGCCTGACCACCGATATCAACAACGTGCAGCAGGCCTTTATGATGATCATCCGTATCGCCGTGCGCGCGCCGCTGGTATTGATCTTCGCCTTTACCATGGCGTTTATCATGGGCGGCAGCGTCGCCATGGTCTACCTGGTCATCATTCCGCTGCTGGGCTTTGGACTGTTCTTTATCATCTTTAAGGTGCGCCCCATCTTCTCACGCGTGTTCCACAAGTACGATGCCCTTAACGAGTCCGTCGAGGAAAACGTCACCGGCATGCGCGTGGTCAAGAGCTATGTGCGCGAAGACTTTGAGAAGGAGAAGTTTGCGACCGCCGCACGCGACGTCCAGATGGACTTCACCCGCGCCGAGAAGCTGCTCGCCTTTAACAACCCCATGATGAACATCTGCGTCAACGGCGCGTTTGTCGTCATCATCTACCTGGGCTCCAAGCTCATCATCACGAGCCAGGGCACGCTGTTCGACGTGGGCCAGCTCTCCTCGACCTTTACCTATGGTTTCCAGATTCTCATGAGCCTGATGCAGCTGTCGATGATCTTTGTCATGGTGACCATGGCCGACGAATCGGCACACCGCATTGCCGAGGTGCTGGCCGCCGAGCCCACGATCGCCGATCCCGCCGAGCCCGTGCTCGAGGTTGCCGACGGTTCCATCGACTTTGACCACGTGAGCTTTAAGTATTCCGAGCATGCGAAGCGCCAGGCACTCGACGATATCGACCTGCACATTACGAGCGGCGAGACCATCGGCATTATCGGCGGCACCGGCTCGGCCAAGTCCACGCTCGTAAACCTCATCGCCCGCCTGTACGACGCCACCGAAGGCACCGTGCGCGTGGGCGGCATGGACGTGCGCGACTACGACCTGGACGCGCTGCGCCACCAGGTCGCCATGGTGCTGCAGAAAAACGTGCTGTTTAGCGGCACCATCGCCGAGAATCTGCGCTGGGGCGACCCGAACGCCACCGACGAGGAAGTCCGCGAGGCGGCACATCTGGCCTGCGCCGATGAGTTTGTCGACGGCTTCCCCAAGGGCTATGACACCTGGATCGAGCAGGGCGGCTCCAATGTTTCCGGCGGCCAGAAGCAGCGCCTGTGCATTGCGCGCGCCCTGCTGCGTCGCCCCAAGATCTTGATCCTGGACGACTCCACGAGCGCCGTCGACACCAAGACCGACGCCAAGATCCGCGCAGGGTTGGCAAGCTATCTGCCCAACACGACCAAGCTCATCATCGCCCAGCGCATCAGCTCCGTGCAGGACGCAGACCGCATCATCGTCATGGAGGGCGGCCGTATCGCGCAGATCGGCAACCACGATGAGCTGCTTAAGACGAGCGAGATCTACCGCGAGACCTTTACCTCGCAAAACAAGATGTCTGCCGAGGGCGAAGGGGCCGTCGAGGCCGACACCGAGGCATCCGCAACGCAAGCTCAGACCCAGGAAGGAGGCGAGGCACATGAGTAAGGCAACGACCGCCGAGCGCGCGCTCAACCGTAAGGGCGGCACCATGTCGCGCCTCATCAAGACGCTCTTTGGCTTCTATCCCGTGCTTTTGCCCCTTGTCGTCGTCGGCGTGGTACTCTGCGCCATCATCAACTCCATCGGCGCGACCTTCCTTCAGAGCGCCCTGCAGATTATTAGCGAATCGTGGCAGTCGGGCGACTGGACGACCGCGCAGCCCAAGATTCTGAAGCTCGTGACCACCCTCGCCTGCATCTACGGCGTCGGCATCCTGTCCTCGCTGTTCTGGAACCGCGCCATGGCCATCGTCACGCAGGGCTCGCTGGAGAAGCTGCGCGAGAAGATGTTCAACCGCATGCAGGACCTGCCGATCCGCTACTTCGACACGCACCAGCGCGGCGATATCATGAGCCACTACACCAACGACATCGATACGCTGCGCCAGATGATCAGTCAGTCGCTGCCCAACCTGCTCATGACGATCATCATCATCGTCACGGTGTTCTTTATCATGCTGTACTACAGCGTGTGGATGTGCCTGGTCATCATCGCCGGCGTCGCCTTTATGACCTTTATGACCAAGCTGCTCGGCTCCAACTCCGCGCGCTTCTTCATTGCGCAGCAAACCGAGCTCGGCGTGGTCGAGGGCCATATCGAGGAGGTCATGAACGGCCAGAAGGTCGTCAAGGCGTTCTGCCACGAGTCTGCCGCCGAGGCTGATTTTGACGAGCGCAACGAAAAGCTCTTCGAGGTCTCCCAGAAGGCCAACATGTACGCCAACATCCTCATGCCCATCCTTATGAACCTGGGCAACCTGCTCTACGTGCTGGTCGCACTGGCGGGCGGCATTTTCCTGGCGCTGGGCGTGCCCAACCTGAGTATCTCGGGCATGGCGCTGTCCATCGCCGTCGTGGTGCCGTTCCTCAACATGACCAAGCAGTTCTGCGGACAGATCGGCCAGATCTCGCAGCAGATCAACGCCGTGGTCATGGGCCTCGCCGGCGCCGACCGCATCTTTGAGCTCATCGACGAGGAGCCCGAGGCCGACGAAGGCTACGTGACACTCGTCAACGCGCAGGTCAACCCCGACACCTGGCAGCTCGAGGAGGCTGACTACCACACCGGCATGTGGGCGTGGAAACATCCGCACCGCGCAACCGGCGAGATCGAGTACGTCCCGCTGCGCGGCGACCTGGTCATGGACAACGTCGACTTTGGCTACACGCCCGACCACGAGGTGCTGCACGGCGTGTCCGTGTTTGCCAAGCCGGGCCAGAAGGTCGCGTTTGTCGGCGCCACCGGTGCCGGCAAGACGACCATCACCAACCTCATCAACCGCTTCTACGACATCGCCGACGGCAAGATCCGCTACGACGGCATCAACGTCAACAAGATCCGCAAGGCCGACCTGCGCCGAAGCCTGGGCGTCGTGCTGCAGGACGTGAACCTGTTCACCGGCACCGTGATGGATAACATCCGCTACGGCAACCTGGATGCGACCGACGAGGAGTGCATCGCGGCGGCCAAGCTCGCGGGCGCGGACGACTTTATCACCCGCCTGCCCGACGGCTATGACACCATGCTCACCGGCAACGGCGCCCAGCTGTCGCAGGGCCAGCGCCAGCTGATCTCGATAGCCCGCGCTGCCGTCGCCGATCCGCCGGCAATGATTCTGGACGAGGCAACGAGCTCCATCGACACCCGCACCGAGGCCATCGTGCAGGCGGGCATGGATAAACTCATGGAAGGCCGCACGACGTTTGTCATCGCACACCGCCTGTCCACCGTGCGCAACTCTGACGCGATCATCTGTCTGGACCACGGCCGCATCATCGAGCGCGGCAACCACGACGAGCTAATCGCCAAGCGCGGATATTACTACCAGCTGTACACGGGAGCGTTTGAGCTGGAGTAGGAACGGTTACTGACGGAGGGTTCCCCGGGGCGTCGGGGGAATTCCTCCGTGCTCAAACATTCTCGCTTCGCTGCGAAACTGCGCGCGGAGGAAATACCCCGCCGCCCCGGGGCACCCTCCTGCGCGCAATCAGCCCGTCATTTAGAACGGAATAAAAGTTTGTGAGGCCCTGGCCGTTTGACCAGGGCCTCGTTTTGTTAGTCTTTTTGGAACGGGGCTTTTTAGCTACCCTGTGCCAAATACGGCGTCATGCTTCGACGGCACCAGATTGGGTAGCTAAAAAAGCCCCGTCCCAAAAAGACTACCCGCGCCAAATGAGCTACTTGAGGAGTTGGGCCATGGCGTTGACGAATTTTTGGACTTGGAGGGTGGGCTCGAGCGGGTAGTGCAAGAAGACCGGCACCTCGCGGCCACATAGGAACGGCACGCCTACAAAAGCCGGGTGCACGCCCGACCACGCCCCGCAAGTGAGCACTGCATCGCCCTTTTCCTCCGCCTCGTTAAAGAGCGCAAAGTCAAAGCTATCCACATCGATCACGTCCACGCCGCCGTCGGCCAAAAGGTCGATGCGCAGGCTGTCCATGGCGTCGTTGCCGTGACGGAGCACGCGCAGGCGCATGCCCTCCAGGTCGGCAACTGTGATGCGCGTCTTGCGCGCAAGCGGGCTCGTGCGCGGCACATCAATATAAAACGGCACGGTAACGATGCGGAGCTTTTGGCAGGCGTCGCCCCAGCGCGGGGTCGAAAAACTCGATTGCACCACATCGACCTCGCGGCCCAAGCTGCGCATGACGGTCTCGCGCTCATCATAAAGGTCACTCACCGGCACAATCTCAAAGCGCAGTGACGGCTCCAGTTCGTGCACACTCGTCCACATCGACAGCGTTTGGCGCCCCGGGCACATCATCGACACGCCCAGGCGCACGGCACCGCCATCGCCCGCCGCGCGTCGGGCACGGCGCAGCGCGTCCTCGGACTGCCGCATGATCGAGCGCGCGTCGTCCACCAGCAGTGCGCCGGCCGGCGTCACTTTGACGCCCGAGTGCGAGCGTTCGAACAGCGTGATGCCGAACTCGGCCTCGAAGCCCGACACCTGCTTGACGAGCGCCGGAGTCGACACGCGCAATTTTGCCGCCGCACGCGAGAAGCTTCCCAACTCTGCGGCGGCCGATATGGCCTCAAGTCGTCGATCGTACACGTCAATCTCCTGTTTTCGCGCCCGTGGCAACATGGCGCCACAGGGGGTCGTTTTCGCAGGTTACGCGCTCAATTGAGCATAAACTGCATCGTACGGTGTAAACCTACGGTTAACACCATTCTAACAAATATGCAATTCACCTGCGCAAATGTAAAGCATACGATAACCAGCGAAAACCACGTGGGTCGGTTAATGGGAGCGACCCACTGGGAGGCACAAGAAGGGAAGTTCCTATGAGCAATTGGCTTAAGCTCGAGGGCGATGTCTGCGCCGTGACCGGCGCACTCGGCGGCATGGGCGTCGAGATTTGCCGCGAGTTCGCCCGCAACGGCGCCAACGTCGTCCTGCTCGATCTGAACGAGGAGAAGGTCAAGGCCGCAGCCGCCGACCTCGCCACCGAGTTTGGCATCCACGCCGAGGGCTACAAGATGAACGCCACCGACGAGGCCGAGGTTCAGGCCGCCGTCGACGCCACCATCGCCAACTTCGGCCGCGTCGACGTTCTCGTCAACACCGCCGGCATCCTGCGCTTCGCAGCCATGGAGGACCTGCCGCTCTCCGACTGGAACGAGGTCATCAACGTCAACCTCACCGGCTACTTCATCACCTCGCAGCGCTTTGGTCGCGAGATGATCAAGGCCGGCCAGGGCCGCCTGGTTCACATCTCCACCGTCGCCAGTCACTCCCCCGAAACGTTCTCGGGCGTGTACAGCTCCACCAAGGCGGGCGTCAACATGATGTCCAAGATGCTGGCTGCCGAGTGGGGTCCCTACGGCGTGCGCTCCAACTGCGTCGAGCCCTGCTTTGTCAAGACACCCATGTCGGCAAGCTTTTACGCCGATCCCGAGGTCGAGAAGAGCCGCAGCCGCCTCATCGCCGCGCGTCGCATCGGCGAGGTCAGCGATATCGCCAACGCCGTCATGTTCCTGGCGTCCACGCGCTCAGACTTTACCACCGGCGACGCCATCAAGGTCGACGGCGGCTTCTCCAACATGATGGGCGACCTCACCGCCAAGCCCGGCGGCCGCCGCGCCTTTGCCGACAACTACCTCAAGAACAAGGGCGTCGAGCTCTGGTCCGATGAGTCCGACGTCGCAAAGCCGACTGACCAGTAAACCAGCCCGGTAGAAAGGGGCGCGGGGCAAGCACCTCAGCGGCGTTTGCCCCTCCCCTCCCCCGTATCGATTAGAAAGAGTCCAATGGCTTCCACCAACTCCAACAAGGGTCGCGCCGTCGTGCTTTCCGCCGCGTGCGTCACCATGTTCTTCATCAGCTCCATCGCGCTGTATTCCGTTGTGAGCAAGAACCTGCTCGCCGTCTATCCCGAGTGGTCCAGCGCTCTTACCTGGGCTTTCCCGGTCTTCCAGACCATCATGGCCGTGACGGGCATCTTCGCCGGCCGCATCTCCGATAAGATCGGCCCGCGCAACGTCGTGATCGCCGCCGCCGTGTGCTACGGCGTGGGCTGGTTCATGTCCGGCACCGTCACCGAGCCGTGGCAGTTCTACCTGTGGTTCTCGCTCGTCGCCGCCATCGGCAACGGCCTGGGCTACAACCCCGCGCTCACCACCGGCCAAAAGTGGTTCATCGACAAAAAGGGCCTCGCCTCCGGCATCACCCTGGCCGCTTCGACCGCCGGCCCCGCCGTGCTGTCCCCGGTGCTCGCCTCGCTGCTCATCCCGAGCCTTGGCATCTTTGGCGCCCTTAAGGCACTCGGCGTCATCTTCTTTGTGACGATCGCCGCCTCCGCCCTGTTCCTGAAGGCCCCCGAGGCCGGTTGGCTGCCCGAGGGCTTCGAGGCCCCCAAGGGCGGCGCGCACGCCGGCACCTTCGGCGACCTCACCCCGGGCGAGATGGTCAAAACCCCGCGCTTCTGGGTCCTCATCGCCACCTTCGCCTTCGCCGCCACCGCGGGCACCCTGCTCGTGGGCAAGGTTGCCTCCATCGCCGCTGTCCAGCTCTTCGCCGACCCCACGAGCGCCGCGGCCGTCGCCCTCGGCGGCGTGGTCGTCTCCGTCAACACCTGCGCCAACCTGGTCGGCCGTCTGTCCTTTGGCCAGATCATCGACAAGCTCGGCGCCTACAAGTCGCTGCTCATCAGCCTTGTCGTCACCATCGTCGCGCTCGTCATCATGTCGATGAGCTTTACGCAGAGCATGTTCTTTGTGGCGCTCGCCCTGCTCGGCTTTAGCTTTGGCGCCCTGCTCGTCATCTACCCGCCGCTCACCGGTGGCGCCTTTGGCACCAGCAACATCGGCGTCAACTACGGCATCATGTTCCTGGGCTACGCCGCTTCCACCTGGATCAGCCAGCCCATCACCGCCGTGCTGTATCACGCCGAGGCCGGCAGCGCCGCCTACCAGCAGTCCTTCTACGGCGCCATTGTGATTGCCGCCATCGCCGTCGTGCTCACCGTCTACATGATGGTCTCCGACAGCAAGAAGAAGTCCGCCTAGTTTTACCGATGCGACAAAGGGACAGTCCCTTTGTCGCATTCCACCGGTCACCAGTATTAAGGAGTCGAAATGTCTGAGCTCAACCCCGTCCGCATTGCCGTTATCGGCGCCGGCGCCATGGGCCGCAACCACATCCGCTTTGTCACCGAGGAGCCCGAGGCCGAGCTCGTCGCCATCGCCGACGCCTTTGAGGGCGCCCGTGCCACGGCCGAGGCCGCCGGCGTGCCGTTTTACACCGATCCCGCCCAGATGATGGACGAGGTCAAGCCCGAGGCCGTCATCATCGCCACCCCCAACGACCTGCATCTGGGCGTTGCCCGCGAGGCCGTGAAGCGCAACATCGTGCCGCTGGTCGAAAAGCCAATCTCCAACGACCTCGAGGATGCCCAGGCCTTCGCCGCCGAGGCCGAGACCGCCGGCGTGCCCGTGCTCGTGGGCCAGCACCGTCGCCACAACCCCTTCGTCAACAAGGCCAAGGAGATCATCGAGTCCGGTGAGCTGGGCAAGCTCACCGTGTCGAGCTTCCACTACATGATCTATAAGAATGACGAGTACTTTGATGTCGAGTGGCGCCGCAAGAAGGGTGCCGGCCCGATCCTGGTCAACCTGGTGCACGACGTCGACCTGCTCCGCTATCTGCTGGGTGAGCCCGTTGCCGTCCAGGGTATGCAATCCAGCGCCGCCCGCGGTTTTGAGACCGAGGACTCCGCCGTGGTCAACGTCCGTTTTGCCGATGGCGCGCTTGCGAGCATGACCATCTCCGACGCCACCGCCAGCCCCTGGAACTGGGAGGCAACCGCTCGCGAGGATCCGCAGTACCGCCCCTTCGACGCTGACGCCTACTTTATCGGCGGAACCTTGGGCGCCCTTTCGCTGCCCCGCCTGCACCAGTTCTCCTACAACGGTGCCTCCAACTGGCACAAGCCGCTGCAGATGGAGATCCCGGCCGTGGACCCGGCGCTGCCGCACAAGATGCAGCTCAAGCACTTTGTGAAGGTCGTCCGCCGCGAGGTCGAGCCCGTCGTGACCCCCGCCGACAACGTTAAGACGCTCACGCTGCTTAACGCCATCAAGGAGGCCGCCGAGACCGGCCAGCTCGTCGAGCTGTAATGCCTCAGGGCAGACCGCGGCAGAAGCCCCATGCCGAACCCCTCGGTCCGCCACAAATAAGCCCCTCTTCTTTGCCCCGCGAGCAGCCTCCTGCCCGCGGGGCTTTTCTTTGCAGCCGCGGCGCGCGGGCGGGTGGTAGACTGGGTGGCTCATGCACCTGTAACGTACTCACAGACAGGAATTCCCATGGATCTTATCGCCCAGCTCGCCCGCGAGCTCAACCTTAAGGCCGCCAATGTCGAGGCGGCCGTCAAGCTCGTCGACGAGGGCAACACCATCCCCTTTATCTCGCGCTACCGCAAGGAAGCCACGGGCGGCATGGACGACGTCGCCCTGCGCGCACTCGACGAGCGCCTGTCCTACCTGCGCAATCTTGAGCAGCACAAAGAGGACGTCATTCTGCTCATCGACGCCCAGGGCAAGCTCACGCCCGAGCTCGAGCAGCAGATTCGCGAGGCCACGCAGCTCCAGCGCGTCGAGGACCTCTACAAGCCCTACCGCAAAAAGCGCTTGACCCGCGCGCAGAAGGCCCGCGAGGCCGGCCTGGAGCCGCTCGCCAACATGATCATCATGCAAGCCTCGGCCAAGGGCAGTGCGCTCGACGCCGCCGCGGCATACGTCAACGAGGAGGCTGGCTTCGACACGCCCGAGAAGGCGCTCGCCGGTGCGGCCGACATCGTGGCCGAGACGGTGGCCGAGGACCCCGAGAACGTCGCCGACCTGCGCGCCTTTACGCAAAACACCGCCGACATCGTCGTCGAGGCCACCGACCCCACCGAGAAGACCCCCTACGAGCCGTACTACAGCTACGACGAGCCCCTGCGCCGCATCCCCAACCACCGCGTGCTGGCCATCGATCGCGGCGAGCGCGAGGGCAAGCTCCGCGTGCGCGTGAACGTCGACGGCGCCGCCGCCACGGCACGCCTCGGTAGCCGTTGGCCCCGACGCCAGGGCGTCTTCGCCCCGGTCTTCGACGCCGCCATCGCCGACGGCTACAAGCGCCTTATGGCCCCCTCCCTGGAGCGCGAGGCCCGCGCCAAGCTCACCGTTCGTGCCCAGACCGAGGCCATCAACGTCTTTGCCAAGAATCTCGAAGGCCTGCTCTCGGCGCGCCCCGTGCGCGGCGCCCGCGTACTCGCGCTCGATCCGGGCTACCGCACCGGCTGCAAGGTCGCCGTCATGGACGAGACCGGCAAGCTGCTCGACCACGGCGTGGTCTACCCCACCAAGCCGCGCCACGACGTCGCCGGCACCAAGCGCGAGCTCGCCCGCCTCGTCAAGAAGGACAGCGTCAACACCATCGTCATCGGCAACGGCACCGCCAGCCGCGAGACCGAGGAAGTCGTCTCGGAGTTTATTGCCGAGCAGGCGCCCAGCCTTCGCTACACCATCGTCAACGAGGCGGGCGCGTCGGTGTACTCCGCCTCCGAGCTCGCGAGCCAGGAGTATCCCGATCTGGATGTCACCGTACGTGGCGCCATGAGCCTGGGCCGCCGTCTGCAAGACCCGCTGGCAGAGCTCGTCAAGATTCCGCCCCAGTCCATCGGCGTTGGCCAGTACCAGCACGACCTTGACCAGGCCGAGCTTTCGCGCACCTTGGGCCACGTGGTGGAAGACGTCGTCAACCGTGTGGGCGTCGACGTCAACACCGCGAGCGCAAGCCTGCTGGGCTACGTGTCGGGCATTACGCCGAGCGTAGCCAAAAACATCGTGGCCTACCGCGAGGAAAACGGCGCCTTTACCGATCGCCGCCAGCTCAAGAAGGTCCCCAAGCTGGGACCCAAGGCGTACCTCAACGCCGCAGGTTTCCTGCGCATCAGCGGCGGCAAGAACCCGCTCGACGCGACAAGCGTCCACCCCGAAAGCTACGAGGTGGCCACGGCCGTCCTGGAGCGCGCCGGCGTTGCGGCAAGCGAGCTCAGCCGCGGCGGCGTGCCCGATATCGAGCGCCGCCTGGGCAGCATCTCGGCGCTGGCAAGCGACCTGGACTGCGGCACCCTCACGCTCATCGACATCGTCAACGAGCTCAAGAAGCCCGGTCGCGACCCGCGCGACGACGCGCCCGAGGTAGTCTTTAGCCGCTCGGCGCTTTCGATCGACGACCTGGAGCCCGGCATGGAACTCAAGGGCACGGTGCGCAACGTCGTCGACTTTGGCGCCTTCGTCGACGTGGGCGTGCACCAGGACGGCCTCGTACACATCTCCAAGCTCGCCAACCGCTTCGTCAAGCACCCGAGCGACGTGGTGCGCGTCGGTGACACGGTCAAGGTGTGGGTCGAAAAGGTCGATCGCGACCGCAAGAAGATCTCCCTCACCATGGTGCAGGGGAAGTAAACCGCCAAAGCAAGGGTCCCCCCTCTCGCGACGTGCAAAATCGCGAGTATTCTGCAAATTCCACCGTTCCGGATGCCCCTCAGAGACGAAAAAGCAAGAAACAGCCCCCGTTTTAGCGTCATCAGAGCCAAAACGGGGGCTGTTCCATGCTTCACCCAGCTGGTAAAAGCCTTTACCTTGCTGAATACTCTCAATTTTGCACGGCGCAGGCGGGGGTACCTTTGTCCACGGCAGGATATGGAAGCCTATCACCAACCTACCGGCAAGTTCGTGTCGGCAGCCCCGGCCTTTCCTTTGCCTAGCGCGACCCTCGCGAAGCGCGTGAGCGATAGGGAAAGGAAAGGCCGGGGCGAACAACCCGCGATGTAGCCAGCGTTCGCGTTACGGCAGGATATGGAAGTCGAGCGAGGCGATATCCTTAGCGAAACCGCGCACGGTATCGAGCGAGACCCCGTACGGGTCGCGGCCGATGTTCTTACGCTTGGCCAGGATGTTGTTGGGCACTGTGATGATCTGGCAACCGCATCCTTCCGCCTGGTAAATGTTGATAAGCTCGCGCGTGGACGCCCACAGGACCTCGCAGTTGGGCTTGGCGGCGGCCTTCTTGACCGACTCCGTCATAAACGGAATGGGGTCGACGCCGGTGTCGGCGATGCGGCCGGCAAAGAGCGAGATGATGGACGGCGTCTCGGCGTCAACGGCCTCGACCATCTCATCGACCTGCTCGGGAGTAAAGATGGTGGTAACGTTGACCTTGATGCCGTCGGCCGAAAGCTTGCGCACCAGCTCGGCGGTGGACTCGCCCTTGGTGGTCACGCACGGAATCTTGACGTAGACGTTCTCGGCCCAGGTAGCGATCTCGCGCGCCTCGACCTCCATGGTCTCGACGTCGTCGGCAAAGACCTCAAACGACACGGATACATCGGTGATGTGGGTCAAGACCTCTTTGGCAAACGCGCGGTAATCCGTCACGCCGCCCTTCTTCATAAGGGACGGGTTGGTCGTGAAACCCTGAACGTTGCCGTTCTCGTACATGTCGAGCATGCCCTCGAGATTTGCACCGTCAGCGAACACCTTGATTGCCATCTGCCTGATTCCTTTCGCTTGCACATGGGCGATAAACTGCTAAACACTTTACCTACGTTTATCAAGGCGTGAGCTGCGGGTTTTCATCTTCTCGGCGAACGGTTTTGCAGTTTTACCATTTTTATATCGACACCCCAGCGGCAAAACGTTTTTGCTGATCATCGCGGTTGATTCCGTTCGCGGCGCAGAGACAGCGCTTCACCGGTACGTTTTCACAACCACTCCAAAACAAAAGCGGTGACGCCTCATTTGAGACGCCACCGCTTCCGTGTAGGAGCCGGTTATCGGAGCTCCGCCCGATTAGGGCTTAACGTATGCCTGGATTACTCTTCCTCAACGTGGTTAATCACAGCACCCTTGGTGTGGATGAAGTTGGGGACGAAGGCGACGATCAGAAGGACAGCAAGAATCGCGTAGACACCGGTGGTACCGAAGGCCTCGGCAGCGCGGCCAAGCGTAATACCAATGACGGAGAAATCGAAGTCGCCGAACGTAGTGTTCTTGAAGCCAAAGACGTCAAGAACGGGCAGGAGCAGGGCCGGGGCAAAGGTGATGAGCAGGCCGTTGACGAAAGCGCCAAGAGCTGCGCCCTTGCGACCGCCGGTAGCATTGCCGTAGATGCCCGCGGTAGCACCGCAGAAGAAGTGGGGAACCATGCCCGGGATGATGAAGATGCCCAGGGTAGCGCCCACGATGAACATACCGACCACGCCACCGATAAAGGAAGCGACAAAGCCGAGGATGACGGCGGTGGGAGCATAGGGGAAGAAGACGGCGCAGTCGACGGCGGGGATGGCACCGGGGATCAGCTTGTTGGAGATGCCCTGGAAAGCCGGGACCAGGTCGGCAAGGATCATACGAACGCCGTTATAGACGATGGTGACACCAACGGCGAAAGACAGAGCGCAGGTCAGGGCATAGACAATCACGTTGTCGCCGCCAGCGGTCTTGGTAACGACCGCAGGATCTGCGATGTAAGCGGCGAAAGCGGTAACCAGGTAGAAGAAGGCCATGGTAAGAGCCGTGGAGATGGTAGTGTCGCGCAGGAAGGCGAACTTCTCGGGAACCTCGATCTTCTCGGTGCTGTTCTCCTCGGCGTCCTTAGCAAAAAGCGTACCGACTGCAGCGGAGATGTAATAGGCGAGTGAACCGAAGTGGCCCATGGCGATTTCATCGCCATCGGTAACCTTCTCGGTGAAACGCTGACCAACGGCGGGAAGCATAGCGCTCACGAGGCCCAGGAACATGCCGCCCACGATGACAAGCTGGACATCCTGGAAGCCAGATGCCTGCAGAACGGCAGACAGCAGGCAGGCCATAAACATGCTGTGATGGCCCGTCAGGAAGATGTACTTAAACTTGGTAAAGCGGGCAATGATAATGTTCACGACATAGCCGAGAATCAGGATCATCATGGTCTGAACGCCGAGGACGCTCTGAGCCATCGAAACAACGACCTCGTTGTTGGGCACGACGCCGGTGATGTGGAAACCGGTCTCGATGAAGGTACCCAGCGGAGCAAGGTTCTCCTGAACAACAGCGGCGCCGGCGGACAGCATGATGTAACCAAGAATGGGCTTCAGGGTGCCCGTCATCACCTTGTGGGCAGGACGCTTAAGCGCGACAAGGCCCACAAAGGCAAATAGACCCATAATCCACGCTGGCTTGGTCAGAATCGATTGGATAAACTCAAGTATGGGAAGGATGGCTTGCATCTGCGCTTCCTTTCTCTCTAACGTGGGCGCGTTTCCCTCTTCCACAGGGAACCGCCCTTTTTTGTGCCGCTTTAGGCGTTAGCGGCGGCCGCCTTGATTGCCTCGAGGGCGTCTTCGCGGATCTTCTTCTTGTTCACATAGCTGCGAACGATCACAACGTTGCCGTGGAGCTCGGGGGCGAGTTCTTTAACGGTGATGAACAGATCCGGATTTGCGGAAGAAGCACCGTTCAGGTCCATAGACTCAACGTCGGCCTTGATGCCCTCCTCCTCGCAAAGCTCCTCGACTTTGCCAGCGAGCATCAGGCTGGACCCGATGCCGTTTCCGCATACGGTGATGATATGCATGGCAACCTTCCTCTCCTACACGTGACGGTTTTCCGTCTATCCAAAAGCGGCGACGCATCGCCGCGCCATTAAGGCCTAAAAGAATGAACGCATGGTCTCCAAAACCTGCTCGGGCGCATCGCATGCGCTGAGCTTGGCAACGCAGTCCTCGTCCTCGAACATCTGCGAAAGCTCCGCCAAGCAGCCAAGATGAGCCTTGGGGTCGGGTGCGCAAATACCCACGAGCACGTGAACCGGATCGAAATCCTCGTGTCCAAACGCAATGGCAGGGTCAAGCGTGACGATACAGATCCCCGCTTCACTCACATTGCCATCTGCCTGAGCGTGGGGCATGGCGATGCCCTCTTCCAAGACCATATAGGGGCCGAATTTGTGAACCGATGAAATCATGGCGTCAACATAGCTCTGGTCGCATTTGCCAGCGTCTACGAGCAACTTACCGCATGCCCTGATCGCTTCCTCCCAGTCGGAGGCCTCGACGTGGCAGGCAACAAGCTCGGGCTTAAGAAGATCGGTCAGCATGCTCGTCCCCTACTCCTCGGGCAGGATATGAAAACCAAGCGCCTGAATGTCGCGGGCAAAGCCCTTGACCGTATCAAGCGAGTACTCAAGCAAATCTTTCCCGAAATTCTTGCGCTTGGCAAGAAGGGCATTGGGGACCGTAATGATCTGGCATCCAACGGACTCCGCCTGGAAGATATTGAGGACCTCGCGCGTAGACGCCCAGAGAACCTCGGCAGCAGGCTTAACGGCAGCCTTCTTTACGGACTCCGCCATGAGGGGCAGCGGGTCGACGCCGGTATCGGCAATGCGACCGGCAAAGATGGACAGAATAGAGGGGGTCTCAGCAGAGACGGCATCGACAAACTCGTCGACCTGCTCGGGCGTGAAGATAGTGGTGACATTCACCTTGATGCCGTCGGCAGAAAGGCGCTTGACCAGCGCGGCAGTGGACTCACCCTTGGTGTTGAGCGCCGGGATCTTAACGTAGACGTTGTCTGCCCAGGTTGCGATCTCGCGAGCCTCGGCTTCCATACCCGCCTCGTCGTCGGCGAATACCTCAAAAGAGACCGACACATCAGTAATGTGCTCAAGAACCGTCTTGGCAAAAGCGCGGTAGTCGGTCACGCCGCCGGCCTTCATAAGGGAAGGATTGGTCGTGAAGCCCTGAACGTTGCCATTGTCATGCATGTCAAGCATGCCCTCGAGGTTAGCGCCGTCGGCAAACACCTTGATCGCCATGTTCGGTCCTTTCTCATCTAACACTATTGCTATCGAAAGCCTTCTTCTTTGTTTCAAAAGCTTTTCGGTTTTCTTTTATAAACCATTTCAAAAGCTATCGAAAGCTCAATTGTCAACTTTCCGTGAACGGTCGAATATCGGGCGTGAACGTACTTCTTTTGGGCGGCACCTTCAGAATGAGACTCTTTATAGGCCGTTTACGTGCGAACTATCTGCTACGCATGCATTTGTGACATGCCATTCCGTTCTTTTGATTCATCCGAATTTGCCTTGTTCTTTTCATATCGATACGTTATATTTCGATTACGAAAGGCGCATCTTTTACCTTTTGTTCAAAAGGAGCGGCATATGGCATCTACTTCAGACCTTTCACCGGCCGAGCGTCAGCGATTTATCATGAATTGGCTGGCCGAAAAGCCAAATATCTCGGTATCCGACATCGTTCGCCGTTTTTCGGTTTCGGAAGTCACCGCACGACACGACCTCATCTCGCTGGAATCCGAAGGCAAGCTGCGTCGCGTACGCGGCGGAGCGGTATCGCTTTCTCGCTCCAACGCAATCTCGTATCCCGAAGAGCGCATCAATGTCCAAGTCGAGGCCAAGGAAGCCATCGCCGCAACCGCAGCAACTCTTGTTGATGATGGCGATGTTCTGGTAATTGATATCGGCACCACAGGCTTTTACTTCGCTAAGGCCCTCATGGACAAGCGTGAGATCACCATTATCACCGGCGATCTTGCAATCGCGAACTACGCCAGCTTCAATCTCCCCAATGCTTCGGTAGTGCTGCTGGGCGGCTCCGTGCGCAAGGGCCACCTCTATCTCGCGGGCGCACTAACGCTCGACTGCATGAGCAAACTACATGCCGACAAGGCGTTTGTCAGTGCCGACGGATTCCACCCCGACCACGGTTTTACCGTCGAGCACGACTTCTCGGCCATGATCAAGCATATGTACCTTACCAACTCAAACCAGGGCTACATGATGGTTGACCAGGGAAAGTTCAACAAGACCAGTTTTTATCAGTCCGCGCAGATCGATGACCTCGACGGCATCATCGTTGATGGAGACGACGAGGGCATCATGACGGCGGCGATCGAGAGCAGTCGCAGTCATCCCAAGCTCTATATTGCAAAATAGCTCAAATGGCCGGGTCGCCCCCACTGCGGGCGACCCGGCCATTTATTAAATCAACCCAAAATGCTGCATCGCGGTGACGGTACCGTCGTGTGCGACATCGTCGGTCACGTAGTCGGCGACCGTCTTGACCTCGGGCATGGCGTTGCCCATGGCGACAGCCGTCTCGACGGCAGCGAGCATGCCCAGGTCGTTGCCCGAATCGCCAAAGCCAAAGGTGCGCGCATTTCCCTCGCGGCCCAGATATGCCAGCGCTCGCGCCACGCCCACGCCCTTGTCGATGCCCTTGGGGCTCAGCTCACGGTTTGCTTGCTGGGCTCGCTTGGAAGATCGGCGGTAAACGCGTCTCCCAGTCAATCTGGCACCGCCGAGGCAAACCCCCACACGCGCCCGCCAACGCAAAGGTCCGGCGGGACGCACCTAGCATCCCGCCGGACCGTCACTCGTCCAGAAGGCCGCCGCGACGAGCCCCTAGATCTTCGCAAGCTCCTCGGAGATGACGCGGCAGACGTCCTCGGCCTGAGGCATCACGCCGTACATCTCGAAGAAGCCGTGGTCGCAGCCGCGATAGCGAATCGCGGTGACGTCAACGCCCGCATCCTGCAGCCTCATCGCGAACAACTCGTCCTGATAGCGCAGGTAGTCATACTCGGAAGAGATGATGACCGTGCGGGGGAACGCGCTCACGTCTTCCGCGAACAGGGCAGACACCCTCGGGTCGAGCATCTCCTCCGCATTGCCGTTGGTATACATCAGCGGCAGGTCGTCGTTGGCATTGCGGATGCGATCAACCCTGCTCAGAGCCTCGGCCCTCTGGTCCTTCACGATCTCATAGAGGTCATAGGACCATTCCTCCGGAACGGGGCCGCCGTCGACGAGCGGATACAGCTCGACCACGAGCTTGATCCTGTCCGCATGAGACCCGTCAAGGACGACGGCGTTGGTCAGGCTTCCGCCCGCGGAGTCGCCAGCCACGGCGACTCGCGTCGCGTCGACACCCAGCTCATCCGCATGCTCGACAAGCCAGCCGAGCGTCTTCACGCAGTCCTCGACGCCACCAGGGAACATCGTCTCGGGAGACAGACGGTACTCCGGGTAGATCGCGACACAGCCCGTTCGCTCCGCGATGTCGCGCAGGCAGTTCTCGTACTGGCCGATGTTGCCCACCATAAAGCCGCCGCCATGGATGAACACGAGCGCGGCAGAACCGCTCTCGTGGCTCTCGGGCGTGAAGACGTGCAGGGGAATGCCCCTGTCGCCAAAGTTCATGACGACGGTCTTCTTGGCAACGCCCACGCCCCTCACGACGTGGGTCTCCTTGTTGGGCGCAGAGCGCCACGCGATCACGTCCACCGGCCCCGCCGGCGCCGGACCGGCAGCGAGCTTCGCGTGGGCGCGCGCATAGACGCGCGGATCGAGCACGTGCTCGCGCCCATCTCCCGGCACGGGCTTCAGTAGGAGCTTCAGCCCGTTGGGCTCGACGACCTCCCTAGCTCCACGCTCAAGCACTTCAAGCTCGGAAGCGGGGTACTTCCTCTCCTCAGCGCCCATGGCTAGCCGATCTTCAGCTCGTCAAGCTTGGCGTCAAGCTTGGCCATCTCATCGGCGGAAAGCTCCCACTCGAACGTCTCGCAGTTCTGAATCGCGTGGGCGTCCGTGCGCACGCCAACGAGCGCGGTGCCCACGTACTCCTTCTGGGTGCTCCAGTTCACGGCGACCTGTGCCACGGGCTTGTCGTGAGCCTCGGCGATCTCGTCCATGACCTTGAGCAGCTCCTGGACGCGAGAGAACTTGGGCTCTTGGAAGTAGTCGTAGAAGCCGGCGCGGACGTCGCCCTCCCCGAACTTCGGCAGCTCGCGGAACTTGCCCGACAGGATGCCCGCGCCAAGGGAGCCATAGGTGAAGGAGTCGATGCCACGCTCGTAGCCCCACTTGATGAGGTCCTCGGAGGAGCGGTCGACCATGGAGTAGGGCGGCTGCTGGACGTCGACCTGAGCGACCTTCTCGCACTCCTCGATCATCTCGGGCGTGAAGTTGGAGACGCCGATGTGGCGAATCTTGCCCTGCTCCTTGAGGAGCTGGAGGGCGCACATCGTCTCGGAGAACGGGGTCTTGGCGTCGGGCCAGTGCACGAAGTAGAAGTCGATGTAGTCGGTGCGGAGGTTGCGCAGCGAGCTCTCGACCTCCCTCATGATATTCTTGAACGAGGAGTCGCGGTCATAGCCGGCGGCGCTGGTGATCAGGCCAACCTTAGTCGAGAGCAGGTAGCTCTCTCGGTCGATGCCCCTGAGCGCGTTGCCGACGACCTTCTCAGATGTGCCGTTGCCATAGCACGGCGCGGTGTCAATGAGGTTGACTCCGTGATCGAGCATGGTGCGGATGGCGGACATGCTGGCGGCGTCATCGTTCTCACCAAAGGAGTCGCCGCCGATCGCCCAGGTGCCCACGGCGAGCTGGGAGACGTCGACGTCGGAGTTCTTGAGGTGCGTGTAGCGCATATTTTCTCCTTCTAATGGGGCGGCACGCGTCGAATGTCCTCGATCGCGTGCCGCCGGGAATTGCCTTGAACAAGCTTCGAATGATCCGGAAGCCGCCCTACACGATGCCCACGAGGCCGAGGACGAGCGCCAGAATCATGATGCCAACCAGGATGATGTTGACGTTCACGTTCTTCTTGCGCAGGAGCCAGAGGACGACGAGCGTAAGTCCCAGGGGCACGATGCCCTTGAAGATCGAGTCGAGGTAGGTCTGGATCATGACGGGGTCAGAGTCCTGAACCGGAATGGACAGGATCGTGTTGAATTGGACGTTCGCCGCGGTCATGGCGCCGATCATCACGAGGCCAACCGTGGAGGTCGCCTTGGTGATGAGCTTCATGAGACCACCCTCGTACATCTCGGAGATGAAGTTGGTGCCCATGCTGAAGCCGAGGTAGGTCATGAAGTATCGGCAGAGGATCGACGGGATGTTGTAGATCAGCAGGAACATGATCGCGCCGAGGGGCGAGCCGCTCATGGCGAGGTTGATGCCAATGCCAGCGGCGATGACACGCAGGACGCCCCAGAAGATTGCGTCACCGATGCCGGACATCGGGCCCATCAGGGAAACCTTGATGCCGTCGATGGACTCGGTGTCGAAGTCTTCGTGCTGCGAGTTCTCCCTCTCCATGGAGGCGACGAGGCCCATAGCGAACGTGCCGACGTTCTGGGTAATGTTGTACCAAGTCGTGTGACGCTTCATGGCGTCGGCACGGGCCTCGGGGTCATCGGAGTAGTAGCGGTTAAGCGCGGGCTGGACGGAGTACAGCCAGCCGTCGGCGCCAGCCTTGACGGAACCGCCGGCGCAGGAGGCGAACACGGAGAAAGAGCGCAGGAAAATGCTGTTGAGCATCTTCTTGTCTTCAGGGCTCACATTCTTGGTCAGGTTGCTCATGCGAAGAAATCCTCCTCGTCGCTGGTTACAGAGTCGCTGGAAACGGCCTGGGTGGCCATGCCCTTCTTGGTGAGATCGAAAATCTCCTTGTCGCGGAGGGCGGAGGCAACCGCGATGATGACGCCGAGAACCGCGATGGCGATCATCGGGAGGCCGAGGTACTGGTAGAGCGTGAAGCCCAGGAAGAAGTAGATGCTGAGCTCGGTGCTCCACAGCATCTGGAGCAGGAGCGCCATACCAACGGCGGGCAGGAGGGCGCCCACGGCGTTGAGGCCGCTCATGACATTGGCCGGAATCTGGTTGACGATAGCGGCAACGGGCTCGGCGCCAAGGTAAACGCCGAGGAAGGCGATGAGGCCAAAGGCGGCGTACTTAACGAACCAGAGAACGAAGTGCTGAAGCGCGAGGCCCTTCTCGTTGCCCTCGGCGGCCATCTTGTCAAAGGTGGCGGCAAAGAACGCGAGGAACACGTTGTTCATGAAGATCGAGAGGAACGCGGTGACGACGCCAACGGGAACGGCCAGCGTGATGGCGGCGCCTTGGTCGATGCCGGCGCCAACGGTGAAGGCGACGGCGAGGGCGGTCGCGGTAACGGGCTCGGCGGAGATGGCGCCACCGATGTTAACCGCGCCCATGAAGATCGCCTCGAGAGAGGCACCGATGATGACACCGGTCTTGACGTCGCCCATCAGAAGGCCCGCAACGAGGCCGACCACGAGAGGACGCTCGATCATACACTGGCCGAGAACCCAGTTGCCGCCGTAGCAAATCAGCACGGTCAACCAGGCCATTACTGCTAACCCAATCATTTGACTTCCTTTCTCTCATTTCATTTGGCCGCCTGGCCAAATCCCCTTATTTCTCCGCCGCCTCGATCAGACTCTTGAGAGGAGTCTTGGGATTGGACGGGATAAGCTGATGGAAAACCGGAATACCCTGCTCGCAAAGCTCCTTCGCAGCCTCTAGCTCATCCGGGTTGAGCATGATCGTGGAGTTGAGGGCGACCTTGCTATCCGGATCGGACTTGTCGAAGCGGCCGACGTTGGCAACGTTCACGCCCTCGATCTTGCCCGGCGCGCCCTTAACGAGCTCAAGCACGTCACGCACGCAGTTGGTGAGCGCGAAGATGCGCATGGAGTCCGCACGCGGATCGTTCGCGATGCGGCAGGCATCCGGAACGTCCTTGACGAGGAGCTTCTGTCCCGCCGGCGTACCCATGGAAAGCGTCATGCGAAGGGCGTCGCTCTCCACGGCGTGCTTGTTGGCGACGATGATCCTGGTGGTGTTGAGCTCCTTGGTCCACACCAGGGCGACCTGTCCGTGAATCAGACGGTCATCGACTCGAACCTGAACAATCATTGTTTCCTCATTCCCTGCTTGTTAGTGCTCTCTAATCGAAGAAGTCTCCGTCGGACCCCTCGTTGTCCGCGGCCTTGCTCGGAGGCTCGACGACCTGCATCGTCGCCCTCGCCAGCTCGACGCTCTGCTTGATCGAATCTGCCGTGACCGGCTCGGCGCCGAGGAGCGCCTCGATCACGAGACCGAGATTCATACCGGTGACGTGGACGATCCCGCGCTTCTCCGGCTCCATGAGGACGACCTTCTGGAAGACGGAGCCACCGTAGATGTCGGTGAAGATGATGGCCTCGTCCTCAGGGCCCACCGAGTCAATAAAGGCCTGGATGCGAGGGGTGAAATCGGAGTTGTCCACGTAGCAGTCAACTGCTTCCACCATGTCCGCCATGCCGGTCAGGATCCCGATCGAGCTCCTGATTCCACTTGCGAGGTGGCCGTGCGACGCGACAAGATCTTTCTTCATCGAGTCTCTCCTAGAGCGAATAGTGGTTGGGGTTCAGAAGCTGGATCTTGCTGGCGACGAACGCGCGCATGTCGGGGGCGGCGTCCATCAGGAGGCCAACGCCGTTGCCGTCGTTCTTGCCGGAGTTTATGTCCTTCTCGAAAGCGCGGTACATGGAACGGAAGTACTCCGTGGCGATGTTGAACTTACTCATGCCGAGGTTCACGGCCTCCTGGAGCTGTTCGTCGGGGATGTCGGAGCATCCGTGCATGACGAGGGGGACGCTGACGGCCTCCCTGCAGGCCTTGATGCGCTCCATGTCGAGGTTCGGGACCTTGACGTAGGGGCCGTGGGCGTTGCCGACGGCGATGGCAAGCGAGCCGCAACCGGTGCCCTCGACGAACTCCTCGGCGAGGTTCGGGTCGGTGTAGTGGTCGCTGTTCACGAAGTCGTTGGCGTCGGAGCCGTTGCCGACATGGCCAAGCTCGGCCTCGATGTCGACGTCGAAGATCTTGGCGACCTGGACGACGTCCTTCGTGAGCTGAAAGTTCTCCTCATAGGGAAGTGAGGAACCGTCGACCATGATGGAGGGGAAGCCAGCCTTGACGCCCTTGACGGCGATCTCGTAACCAGCGGAGTGATCCTGGTGGACGGCGATGGGCACGCTCGCGCGCTCGGCGTAATAGCGGGCGGCGAAGGCGATGATGTCGAGGGCGCAGTGGCCCTCGAAGCCGGGCCAGTACTGGATGATGAGGGGCATGTGCTCATCCTCGGCGGCCTGGATCGCATAACGAATGGTCTCCGTGTTGATGACGTTGATCGCGGGCACGCCATAGTGGTGCTCGGTCGCATGTTGAAGAAGCTCGTTGACCTTGATGAGAGACATCTTTCCTTCCTTTCACCTGGATAATCATTGGATCGGACAGTTCTCAGCTCGTCAGCTGGTTGAACACGAAGCGAAGCGCGAGGCACGCAGGCGCTTGCGAACCGCGGCACCACAGCCTATGCGGCCGCCTGGCCCTCAGGCTGTAGCGCCGCGCCTCGACGCCACAGCACGTACGCCACAAGAGCAACGACCGCAGCAATCGTTGAAGCGAAGGCGAAGGCCAGGAAACCCGCGTGCGTGCCGAGCGCGTCGCACGCCCAACCGCCAAACAGGTTCGCAACCACGACGGACAGACCGCTCTGGACCATCGCGAAGGCGCTCTGACCTCGAGCGCGACAATCCTCGTAGGTGTGGTTGGCAATGTAGGTAACGCAGGAGTAGTAAACGGTCATGTAACTCACGCTCTGCAGCAGCTGGCCGCAGATCATGACCGGGACGATGCCGGTGCCCACGAGCAGGAGCCTGAGCGCCGCCATGAAACAGGAAAAGATCAGGAGGTTCATCTCGCCGAAGCGCCTGACCAGCTTGGAGGAAACGAGCAGGATGGGGATCTCGCTCGCAGCGGAGACCGCGCTCAGGACGCCCACGAGGTTCTGGCCCTCGCCAAGCTCGACCGCGTAGCGGCCCAAGAACGCCCCGATGAAGCCAATCGCGGCCGAGCTGATGAAGGCGAAGACCAAGACGAAGGCGATCTCGTTGCTGGTGAACAGCGAGAGGAGGCCCTTTCCGTGGGAGACCTTGGGATCGTCCGCGGCATTGGCGCGAACTCCCGCCTCGGGGAGGCGCCACATGTGAGCCGCGAAGGCCACCAGCACCGCGGAGACCACCGCGAACTGGATTTGAGGAGCCGCGTCAAGCAGCCTGCCGACGATCAGAACGACGATGGCGTAGCCGATGGTGCCACCCATGCGGATGCGAGAAAAGTCCAGGCCAGAGCGATCCGCGAGCTCAATGACGAGGGAGTCGCTCAGAGGCAGCAGCCCCGAGAAGAACGCCGAGAACGCAAAGGTCACGAGAAGGACTGGAACGAACGTCGACGCCAGGTAATACAGCGGAGCGAGCACCGCCGCCGCCAGGCACAGGGCCACGATGACCGCGCGGCGGCGCCCGAGTTTGTCGGCGATCGTCGACCAGAGCGGCTGGATGACGAGTGCGCACACCGGAGTCGCCGCGAGGAGGACGCCGGTCTGAGCCGCGCTGAGGCCGAGACTCGTGTAGTGAGCGGAGAGGAACGGCGAGTACACGCCCGCGCAGACCCAGTAGAGGACGTTCGCGAAGAACAGCGAAGTCATGCTTACATTTGCCTTGGCGTTCTGCATCGCGCTTCCTCCTTCTTGTTCGCCGGGTGCCCGTCTGGGCTTCGAAGTGATTCGGCATCTAGCGTGAAACGAAGTTGCGAGGCGTTGGAACAATGTTCTGTTGTTTCATCGTTTTCGTGCCGTTGTTTCACGGCTCATAAGATAGCAGCTCAAACTGAGGTTGCGCCGGGGAAGCACCGATTTACCGTGAACGGTAGGAAATCAGCGGTGAAACGCTATTTCACCGCTGATGAAACATGTTGCTATATTTTCACCTCTCTTGACCTAAGATACGAAGCAAACTAGGGCCAAGGAGTAACCATGGATAAGACAGGAGATGTGCTCAGCCATATCTGCGCGGTCATGAGCAGCCTATCCCCCTCGGAGAAGGCAATCGCAACGTATGTGCTCGACCACCCGTCGGATGTCGCAACGATGACCGTCCGCGAACTCGCCGCAGAAACCGGTACGTCACCGGCGTCTGTTTCGAGATTCGCAAGGACGCTTGACTACCGAACCTATTCGGACATGCGTCTGGCGCTCGGCATATCCATCAGCAGGGCATCCGGCGAAGAAAAGGCCACGGACGGCAGGATTACTCTGGACGACGTCGAGGGCTCCATCAAGTACGTCCTGTCTCACAAGGTCAAGGAGCTCTCCCAAACCGCCTCGCTCATTGACTCCGATGACTTTTCGGCAGTCGTCAATCTGCTCCACAACGCCAACCTCGTCCTGATCGCGGGCGTCGGCAACTCGATTAACATGGGCGTAAACGCGGCGTTCAAGCTCTCGCAGGTTGGAGTCAGAGCGTTTTGCCCCAGTACCACCGAAGCCATGGTCTCCGTCGCAACCAGCCTCAAGGAGAATGACGTTCTGCTCGTCATTTCGACGTCCGGATACTCGAAGCGCCTCGTCAACATATTCGACTCTGCCGAGGATTCGAACACCCCCATCATCATGATCACAGACAACCCGGATACGCCGCTCGCGAAGCGTGCCACGCATATCATCCGAGCCATCTCGCGAGATCAGGCCATCACCGGAACCGAGATCGCCTTCTCGCACAGCTCGATCAACTTCGTCATCGAGCTGCTGTTCCTCTTCCTGACCTCTTGCTGGGATGACCCGGTAGAGTTTAACAGGATCATCTCGAAGAATCTCATGGGAGACAAGCAATACAGCTAGGACGACGCACGCCGGCGCACCGATGCCCAGACCGAAACGGGAGGACCCCTTGATAAAGCTCATCCTCGCAGACATGGATGGGACCCTGTTGCCGTTTGGCTCAAGGGTCGTATCGGAGCGCACGCACAGCGCGATTCTTTCGGCGCTCGATGCGGGCATCGCGTTCGGCCCCGCAAGCGGGCGCGACTACGCCGACCTGGCCGATGCCTTTGACGGCGACGCGCGCTGTTTCTCGACCGGCATCATGGCCAACGGAAAGAAGGTCTTCTCCAGCGGCGAACTCGTGTTCAAAAAGACGCTCTCGACGGAGGCCCTCGTCAAGCTCGATAGCGCTGTACGCCCCTACGCGGGGACGTCACTCTGGCTAGTCGCCGATGTCGATGAGACAGGCAAGCGCTGCGAGCAGTTCCTCTGCGCCGTCGAGCCTGGCGACGAATTCGCCCTGGAAGTCGTTAAGGACTCCGGAAGAGACATGGCGCTCGGAGACGTGCCCACGAACCGTGACGTCATAACCGCCGGCATCTTCGTCAACGTCAGCTCCGCCCCGACGGAAGTCGTTCGGAGTCGATGCAAGGAAGCCTGCCCAGAACTTGATTTCCCCTCGCCCGTCCCATTCTTCCTCGATGTTGTTCCGGCTGGCTGGAGCAAGGTAAACGGACTCGACGCGCTTCTCGGCAGCCTTGGGGTCACGCTGGACGAGGTCGCTTTTATCGGAGACTCGGAAAACGACGTGACGCTCCTCGAAAAGGTGCCGAACTCCTACGCAGTCGCGGGCGCGATGCCGGAGGCGAAGGCCGCAGCCCATCACCTGATCGGGGACGCGGCCGAGGACTCCGTCGCGAAGTTCATCGAACAGATTGTCCAGCAGCGAGGCTAGGGTTCCGCCAGCGTGGCATGCGCCGCGTGCCTCGTCATCCGTTCGTGGCGCGCTACCTCGTGACGATCCAGAGCGTGGCCATCGTCGCGACGCCGATGCCTACGATGAGCGCGGCCCACAGGACGCGGACCACGGGGTTCATGTCGCCCGTCACCACCATGTCGTTCGCGTGCCAGAACCAGCTCTCGTTTCCCTTGCGCATGATGCCCTCCCTTAGCCTCGATTACGCCATCTATGGCCGAGCAATCGCAGGTCACGTGCCATGGATTTGCCCTACGCCCAGCTTTCAGTTCTGTAAGGCGGCGGGAGCCTGTGCGAGGCCCCGAGTCCTGAGGCTGTTGCAATGAAAATGGGAATCAAGGGGCACGCATCAATCATATGGGTTCCTTTCGAGGGCGATGGCAAACGAAGCATCCATCATATAATGGAGCGACACAACCAGAGAGGTCACCCATGGAATTTTATGCAAGCTGCCCCGAGGGCTTTGAGTCCGCACTCGCCGACGAGCTAAAACGGCTCGGGCTTTCGCATGTCCGCCGCCTGAAGGGCCGCGCCACGTTTGAGGGCGAGCTCGAAGAAGGCTACCGCGCCTGCCTGTGGTCGCGCCTGGCCAGCCGCGTGTTTGTGGTGCTCGGACGCTTTGAGGCGCAGGATGCCGACGAGCTGTACGATGCCGTTTACGACATTGCCTGGGAAAACATCGTCCGCCCCGGCGCCACCATTGCCATCACTGCCCGTGGTGTGACCGAGCAGCTGCGCAACACGCGCTTCTCTGCCCTGCGCGCCAAGGACGCATTGTGCGACCGCCTGGCCGAGACCACGGGCCGTCGCGCCGATGTCGATGCTGCCGACCCCGATGTCCACCTGCTGCTTTCGCTACGCCAGCGCCGTGCGAGCATAAGCCTGGACCTTTCGGGCGACCCGCTGTTCAAGCGCCTGCCGCCCGCCGCGACTCGAGCCGGCGAGGGCGCGCACGTGCTGCGCCCCGACTACGCCGCCCTGGTGTTGGCGCAGGTCGGCTGGACCGCGCTGTGCGAGCGCGAGCTGACGGCCGACGATTACGAGAACGAAGCCCTGCCCACGCTGGTCGACGCCTCGTGCGCCGGCGGCGGTCTGCTGTTGGAGGCCGTGAACATTCTGACCGACCGCGCCCCGAGCGCCGCACGCGAGCGCTGGGGCTTTGAGGGCTGGCAGCTGCACGATGCCGCCCTATGGGAGCAACTGGTTGCCGAGGCACGCGAGCGCGAGACGGCAGCGCGCGAGCGCCAGGCGCGCATCGTTGCCGTAGACATCGACCCCGCCGCCCGCAAAACCGCCGAGTGCATGGTCAAGTGCGCCGGCTACAAGCGCTTTGTCGATTTTTGCGCCGCCAAATCTGCCACCGTACTGGACCACGCGGGCGCCGTCGCCGGTGCCGCCCTCGTCGCGGATACGACCGAGACACCGCTTTCGCTCATGCATGACACCATGACGCTCATCGGCGAGTTGCGCCGCGCGCCCGAGCTTGCCGCGGCGCCGGTCGCCGCGCTCACCCGCGACGGATTGCTGGCCCGCGCGCTCCACACCGAGCCCGAGCGCTCGATCGCCGTCATGCCCAACAACGAAGAGGCGACCGTCGAAGTCTGGCCTTCGCTCGACCACGCCGCCGCAGCGTTTGAGGCTGCGACCAGTGCGGATGCCAAGGCCGAGGCTGCGAATGCCAACGACGTTAACGACAAAGCCACCGCTTCCGCCATGCCCGAGCCTGCCGCCATGCTCGACCTGGGCGACGGCAAGCCGCTGCCCGTGCTCATCCCCGAGTCCGAGCAGTTCGCCAACCGCCTGCGCAAAAACGCCCGCCTGCGCCGCAAGTGGGCCAAGCGTGAGGGCGTGAGCTGCTACCGCGTCTATGATGCCGACCTGCCCGACTACTCCGCCGCCATCGACCTGTACGAAGGCTGCCCGCAGACGCCGGGCCGCTGGCTCGTCATCGCCGAATACGCCGCGCCCAAGACCATCGATCCTGCGCTGGCCCAGGCCCGCATGCTCGACATCTTGGCCATCGCGCCGCGCATCCTGGATGTTCCGGCCGAGCACGTGCACGCCAAGGCCCGCATACGTTCGCGCGGCGGATCGCAGTACGGCAAGCAGGGCGCCGGCAAGGGTGGCTCGGGCGAGCGCGCCAACATCACGCGCCGTCGCCTGCCGCTCATCGAAGAGGGCGGCCTCACCTTTGCCGTCAACTTTGACGACTACCTGGACGTCGGCATCTTCTTGGACCACCGCGTCACCCGCAACCTGGTGCGCGAGCACGCCAAGCAGGCGCGCCGCTTCCTCAATCTGTTTGCCTACACCGGCACCGCCACCTGCTATGCGGCAGACGGCGGCGTCGAGGAAACCGTGACGGTCGACCTTTCCAACACCTACCTGGACTGGGCCGAGCGCAACATGCGCCAGAACGGCTTTGTGGGACCGCAGCATCACTTTGTGCGCGACGACGTGCTCGCCTGGATTCGCGACCAGCGCCAGACGCGCAACCGCTGGGACCTGATCTTTGTTGATCCGCCCACGTTTTCGAACTCGTCCAAGATGGGCCGTCGCACCTGGGATGTTCAGCGCGACCATGTTGAGCTTTTGGCCGGCGTATCGCGCCTGCTCACACAGGGCGGCCACGCCATCTTTAGCTGCAACCTGCGCGGCTTCCGTCCCGAGACGCGCAAGCTCGCACGCGCGGGCGTAGTGCTACAGGACATTACAGCGCAGACCATCCCCGAGGACTTCGCGCGCAACCAGAAGGTGCACCATTGCTATATCGTGCGCCGCCTGCCCATCGAGGACGCCATGGCCGAAGCTGGCTTTAGCGCCGAGGAGATTGCCGAGCGAACCGAGGAGCTGCGCAACCCCGAGGCCCGCAAGCCTCGCGCGGCAGCACCCGCGCACGCGCAGGCCGGCGACCGAGGGCCGCGCGGCAACGGCAAGCCCTCCCCCGCCGGCAAGCCCAAGAAGAAGTTCTACGCCAGCAAGCCCAAGGGCAAATAGACAACGTTGCGGTGGAATACGGACTGTTTTGCCTGGAATTAGGCAAATTTAGACCGTATTTCACCGCAACTCATATTGGGATGGCGGATGCCGACCTATCCCTGGATGACCAATCGGTAACCAATACCCACGTGCGTCTGGATATAGCGCGGATGCGCGGGGTCGGACTCGATCTTCTTACGCAACGTGCCCATAAAGACACGCAGGCTCGCCAGGTCGCTCTTGGTCGCCGTGCCCCAAATCTCGTGCAGGATAAACTGGTGCGTCAGTACCTTGTCGGCGTTATGCGCCAGCAGGCACAGGAGCTTATACTCGATCGGCGTCAGATGCAATTCCTCGCCATCCATCGTGGCGATGCCGGCATCAAAATCGATATGCAGCTCACCGGTATCGAACGAGCCCTCGGAGACAACGCCGCCCGTCTGCGCATACGAAAGGCGCCTGAGCGTCGTGCGAATGCGCGCGAGCAGTTCCTCGACCGAAAACGGCTTGGTCAGATAGTCATCGGCACCGGCATCGAGCGCGCGGATTTTGTCCGCATCCTCGCTGCGCGCCGAGACCACGATAATCGGCATGCCCGACCATGCGCGCACCGACTCCACCACCTTGACGCCGTCCATATCGGGCAGGCCCAGATCGAGCAGCACAATGCTCGGCGCCTGCGACGAGGCGGCGGCGATGGCGGCATGGGCGGTCTCCACAGCCATATGGCGCAAGCCGTGCGCCTCGAGCGCGGCAACAATAAGATTGCGAACGGCGGGGTCGTCCTCAACGACCAAGATGAGCGGTTTTACGGCAGAGTTCGGCACAGCGCTACTCCTTATCAAACGAAACGTCGGCGGCGGGAAGTTCAATCGTAAAGACCGAACCGTGCGGGTCCGCCGCGGCAACCTCTATGCTACCGCCATGTGCCAACGCAATGGAACGGCAGAGCGAAAGACCCAGGCCAACGCTGCGGTGGCTGTCGGCCAGACCATGGTTGGCGGTATAGAACGACTCGAAGATCCGCTCGCGATCCTCGGGCGCGATGCCCGGACCATCATCGGCCACCGAGCACGCCACGCGTCCATCGTCGACGCTAATCGAAATCATGATATGCGAGCCCGCGGGCGTATAGGTGATGGCGTTGTTCACCAGATTGACCACCAGCTGCACCATCAGGCGTGCATCGACGTTGACGAGCGCCGGCTCATCGCACGCCACCACCTTAAGGTCGTGCTCGCGCACGGCAGGGTTCACGTGGCGCAGCGCCTCCTCGACGATATCGTCCATGAGCTCGAGCGTAGTCGACAGACGCATGCCGCCGCCCTCGAGCTTGGTGATGGCGAGCAGATTCTCGACGGTGGCGTTGAGCCACAGCGCATCCGAGCGAATGGATAGAAGCAGGCCGCGGCGCGTCTGGGCATCGAGCACGGCGGTGCCGGTCGAGCCCTGGTCGAGCAGCACGTCGGCATTACCCGAAATACTGGTAAGCGGTGTGCGCAGATCGTGCGAGATGGAGCGCAGCAGGTTGGCGCGCAGCTGTTCGTTTTTGGCGAGCACCGCCGCCTCCTCGCGGGCCTCCATGGCGCGGGCGCGGTCGAGCGCCAGCTCGCCTTCGCTCACGATGGCATCGGCAAGCGTCCGCTCCTCATGCGTCAGCACGTCGGGCTCGGCAACGATAGCCAGCACGCCCACCACCGAGGCGGGGTCGCCCGAACGGACGAAGCCGTCGCCTGTGCGAACCGTCAGGTAGATGCCATAAAACGCCGAGCCGCCATAGGTGGCATCGAGCGGCGTTCCCACATAGGCGGACGCCGAGAGCCGCGGCGGCATCTGCGGCGCCAGTTCGTGCACCGGCGCGGCATCGCCCACGGCCGTGTATGTCGCACGCGGCAGCAGGTCATCGCCCTCGGCGTCGGCGCTGTACCACACGACCGGACAGCCCGAAAGACGCGCCAGCTGCGTTGCCATGGCATGGACGATCTGCTGCTGATCGGCGCACCGCTGCAGCATGCGGTTGGTCTCGAGCACCATATGCGTGCGGCGGTCGCTGGCAGCGGCCTGCGCCAGGGCACGGCGCAGGGCCAAGGCAATCGAGCTCGACACGAGCGAGACCACAAACATGATGAAAAACATGCCGGGGTAGACACGGTCGATAAGCGACAGCGAGTAGCGCGGGTCGACAAACAAGAAGTTGTAGAGTGCCACGGCGGCAGCCGAGCTCAGCAAGCAATACAGGCGACTCCAGGTGAAAAAGGCACACAGCTGCACGGCAAACACGTAGACGATCATGATGCTCGGCGCGAGACCCGGATGGTCGAGCAGCGCGCCCACAATCGTCGCCGCGACCAGCAGCCCCACCGATACGCAAGCGTCATACAGAGGAGTGCGGCGCGTCAGCGTTGTGCGCCGCCACCAAAAGCTATCGGCAATATCGCCGTCCGTACGGACGTCCATCAGCGCTCCGCCCCTCTCTCAAAAACAAAAACCACCACAAAGGGACAGGCACCTTTGTGGTGGTTTCCCTTGTGGTGGTTTCAAGTGTATAGCCTTTGCAGCCTGCGGTCGCTAGACAAACAGCAGACGTCGACTACGGACGCTCGTCGGGAGCCAGGCGCTGCATCTTGCTCACGGCCTTAAACTTGGTGAACAGCGGCACGTACTCAAAGCTCACGTTGGAGTTCTCCAGGCCGTACCAGCGCGCAGGCGTGCCGGCGGCGCGGCGGATGATGTACTTGAGCGTGATGGCCGTACGCTCGCTGGGCTCCACGTCGCTTTCGGGCGCCAGCAGCTTGCGGATCATGACGAACTTAAACGTACCGATGTTGCCCGGGTCCTTGTAGACCGAGTAGTCATGCGTCTGCGCCGGCAGCTCGCCGCTGGCAGCCAGATCCTGAACAACCTGACGCAGATAGGCATTGACGCGCTGGTTGATCTTGTAGCCCAGATACAGATGCACGCGGAACACGTAGTCGGTGCCGAACGTCTCGACCGAATAGGCAAAGGTATGCGGCTCGTCCATGGTCTCGACATTCACGAACCACCAGGCGCGAGCGCGCTTGGGATGCTTGTCCAAGATCGAGTAGACGATATCACGGTCGATGTAGTCGGTATGGGTGTCCTTGGTCAGGTACACGATGTTGTCGCTCAGGCGCTCGTAGCGATCGTCATCGCGCAGGCGCTTGAGCTGCGGCAGGTAGCTGCGCAGCGGCAGCAGCGTAAACTGGCGCTGCTCAACAGCCGTACCGTTGTACCAGCACACCATGATGCCCATGATGAGCGCGGCCATGAGGATGGTGAAATAGCCGCCGTGGAAGAACTTGGTGAGCGAGCTCACGAAGAAGAAGCCCTCGAGCAAAAGGAAGAAGGCGGCAAAGATCCACGGCGCGACCTTGAGATTGCGCTCCACGTGCAGATAGAAGAAGAGCAGCATTGTCGTGCACATCATGGTCAGGGTAATGGCCAGGCCGTACGCGGCCTCCATGTGCGCCGAGTTCTGGAACAGCAGCACCACGACGACGCAGCCCACGAGCATGACGTTGTTGACCATGGGGATGTAGAGCTGGCCCTTGGTCTCGGCAGGATAGAAGACCTGCATATGCGGCATGAGGTCCAGGCGGCTGGCCTCGGACACCAGCGAGAATGCGCCGGTGATGAGCGCCTGCGAGGCGATGATGGCCGCGATGGTGGAAAGGCCGACGGCAAAGGGGCGCAGACCCGGGGCGAGCATCTGGTAGAAGGGGTTGAGGTCGGCGATACCCATGAGCTCCGGGTTGCCGGCGTTGTTGATAAGCCACGCGCCCTGGCCCATGTAGGACAGCAGCAGGCAGCACTTAACGAACGGCCAGGTGGCATAGATGTTGCCGCGGCCCACATGGCCCATGTCGGAATAGAGCGCCTCGGCACCGGTGGTAGCGAGGAAGCAGCTGCCCAAAATCATGATGCCCGCATGGTTGTTGGGGCTCAGCAGAAAAGCGATGCCACGCAACGGGTTGAGGCACAGCAGCACCGCGGGATACTGGCAGACAAAGAACAGGCCCGTGCCGCCCAGGAACAAAAACCACAGCGTCATGATGGGGCCGAAGGCGTGACCGATCTTGGCCGTGCCGATGCGCTGCACCAAGAAGAGCGCGATGATGATGGCAAGCGTGATGGCGACGACACGACCCTGGTCGTCACCGAGCACGGCATGGACCGCCGGGATGGTGCGCAGGCCCTCGATGGCCGTGGTGACGGTAACGGCAGGCGTCAGGATGCCGTCGGCGAGGAGCGCCGCGCCGCCCAGCATGGCGGGGATGATGAGCCACTTGCCGCAGCGCTTGACCAGGCTGTACAGGGCAAAGATGCCGCCCTCGCCGTGGTTGTCGGCGCGCAGCGAGATCAGCACGTACTTGACGGTCGTCAGCAGCGTGACCGTCCACACGACAAGGGAGAGCGCGCCGAGCACGAACTCCTGCGTGACGCTTCCGATGCCGCCGTTGCCGGCAACGAGCGCCTTGGTTACATACATGGGGCTGGTGCCGATATCGCCATACACCACGCCCAGCGTGACGAGCATCGCCGAGATGCTCACAGGAATCGCAGCGTGCGAGGCTACTTCCTTTGCCTTTTGTTCCATAAGCCGGTTTCCTCCCAATATTAACGTTCGACGGGATTATATGTAATCAGCCCATATTTTAATGGCACCGTTTTCCCAGCTAGATAAACATTTATGCGGCCTTTAGGCCACCGCGGCGATATGGAATGTGACAAAGGGACGCCCCCTTTGTCACATTCGTCATTTTCCGAGCCAGTTTTTGAACCACCACTCCATAGAGCGGCTCATCTCGGCCATAAAGGGGCTCGTGTGCTTACGGGTGTAGATGTCGATGACGCGCTCGCCCACCTCGCGGGCGTGCGGGCGAAACATCGCATCCATCTCGGCCACCTGCGCATCCATCGTCGCGGCGTCGGCGCGACGATAACGCTCCTCGTGCACCAGGTTCACCACGGGATGCGCGATTGCCGGGCGCTCCTTACGGGGCGTGCCGATGATGAGCATCGACAGTGGCATGGTATAGGCAGGCAAGTCCAGCAGTGCGGCAACCTCCTCGGCGTTCTCGACGATATCACCGATGTAGCAGCTCCCCAGCCCCAGGGCCTCGGCGGCAACCACGGCGTTTTGAGCGGCGATCACGGCATCCTGCGCCGCGATGGCAAAGTCGCCCAAACCCGGCGCGCGGCGGGGCGCCTTGCCCGTGCGCTCGACAAACTCGGATTCAAAGCAGCCCACGTGCTCAAACAGATCGATCCACTTGGCATAATCGACCACAAATATGAGTGCCCAGGGCGCCTTGGCGATCATGGGCTGGTGATCGCACAGGTCGGCCAGACGGTCCAGCGTGGCCTGCTCGCGAATGCTCACGATGGAATACATCATCATGGCGCCTGCCGACGGCGCACGGCTCGCCGCATGCAGAATCGCCGCCCGCTGTTCGTCGGTCACCGCCACGGGACGGTCATCGTCATCACGCGCAAAAGCGCGCGTGGACGAACGGTGCTCCAAGATGTCCAGTGCCGCGTTGCCCGTAGTCTCGACCGGATAGCCGCCCGCGTCCATGCCAGTGCCCACGTCGCCCGCACTCGTCATACAAACCCGCTCGTTCATCGCCTCATCCTCGCCATTTCTTTAAGAAGCCTTTACGTTTCCGTGTAATTCCCGTCCATTATCGCGCAGGTCGCCGCTACATTGCGCAACACCGCCACGCACGCGCGTTATTATGGCTGGTTGTTGTGCGCAGTCACCAAATGCAGCGCATATCTTGGTAACAATCGGGTAAACCCCCGCTTTCGTAGGTTTTAGTTTGTGAGGAGTCTCAGCATGTTCGCTGCCGCCATCTCGCTCGTCGGTCTTGCGGCGACCGTCTACCTTGTCTTGCGCGAGGCCAAGGCCATTCGCGCTCAGTCGGGCACCGTCGCCAAAAGTGCTCTTGGGTGGAGCGTCGCCTTCGGCCTGTTCCAGCTCTTTTTGACCATTTGGGGCGCCATTGGCCTCGTCGCCCAAAACGAGCCGCTCGCCTTTGTGATGCTCATCCTGACCAACGCCATCCTCACCGGCTGCGCTTGGGCCAGCATCGCCCGCGACCGCATCGCCCCGCGCGTCTTTGCGTTTGCCGCGCCCGACGCCCCCGCCCCCACCGGCAAGCTCGCCCGCCTGCGCGGCGCCTTTGTGGGCAAACCGCTCGTCGCCGCCGTCCTGTGCCTGCTGCTCGCCGGCGTCTTTGCGCTGCTGGGCATGGAGGTCTCGTCCAACCACGACTTTACCTGGGTCTACCCCCTGTGCATTCTGCTCGAATGGGCCATTATCACCGTGCTCATGGTCGGCTTGTTCTTCCTATTCCAGCGCCACGGCGCAGCTCCCGCGGTCCTGGCCTTTGCCCTCTTTGTCCTGGGCATTGCCGAGTTCTTCGTCATCACGTTTAAATCCATGCCCATCCAGCCGGGCGACCTTTCGGCCATCTCCACTGCCGCCGCAGTCGCCGGCAACGGCTACACCTTCTCCATCTCGCTGTTCTGCGTGCTGTCCATGGGCTTTACCGCCATCGCCATGCTGCTGTGCGAGTACGCCGGCCTGGTGGCACCGCACCGTCAGAAGGGTGCCGCCAACGCCAAGCGCATGCTGCTCACCAACCTGCTCGTGGCAGTGCTGTGCCTGGGCGGCGTAACCGCGCATGTCACGCTCATCGACTACTACAACACCCTCGGCATCACCGTCTACACCTGGCGCCCGCTCGAGAGCTACTGGCGCGAGGGCTATCTGCCTGCCTTTATTAGTGCAGCACAGTCCATCAAGCCGCCCAAACCCGCCGACTACTCCGTCGACGATGCCAAGGCCACGCTCAAAAAGTACGCCAAGGCCTACGACAAATCCGACGCGGCCAAGAGCGACGAGCGCGCCGCCGCAAAGGAGCAGTTCGACAGCGAGAAGCCCACGGTCATCGCTATCATGAACGAGACGTTCTCGGATCTGTCGATCTACCAGAACATGCGCGCCGGCTACGAAGGTCCGCAGTACTTTAAGAACCTGTCCAACTGCCTCAGCCGCGGAAAGCTCTACGTGAGCGCCTACGGCGGCGGCACGGCCAATACCGAGTTTGAGTTTATGACCGGCAACTCCATGGCCAACCTGGGCTCGGGCGTGTACCCCTACACCATCTACAACATGGAGACGACCGGGAACCTGGCAGAGCAGTTCAAATCGCTCGGCTATTCCACCACGGCCATGCACCCCAACCACGCCACCAACTGGAACCGCGAGAACGTCTATAAGGACTTTGGCTTTGACCAGTTCCTGTCCATCAACGATTTCCAGGGCGCCGATACCCTGCGCGGCATGGTGACCGACCAGGCTACCTACGACAAGATTCTGGAGCTGCTCGACCAGAACGCCGACCCGCAGTTCATCTTCGATGTGACCATGCAGAACCACTCGGGCTACGACACGGGCCTGCTGCCGGCAGATAAGCAGATGCACCTCAACATCGACACGACCGATCTGGACGCCAAGACCGTCGAGGACGGCACGCTGTCCGATGTCGACGAGTACGTCTCGTGCATCGAGCAGTCCGACCAGGCGCTTCGCTACTTCCTCAACGCCCTGAGCAAGCTCGACCGTAAGGTAGTCGTGGTGTTCTGGGGCGACCACCAGCCGTTCTTCCCGTCCAAGTTCAACGATAAGTGGTTTACCGGCGAGGACGACGCCACCCACCAAGAGCGCTTGTGGCAGACCGACTACATCATCTGGGCCAACTACGACGTTGCCGGTTGCGACCAGACGAGTGAGACAGACGACCTGTCCACCAACTACCTGTCCACCCAGCTCATGCAGCTGATCGGCGCACCGCTGACCGACTACCAGAAGGCGCATATGACGCTGCGCGAGTCGCTGCCCGCCATCAACTCCGTGGGCTACGAGGACGCCAGCCTGCGCTGGGCGCTCTCCTCCAACGTCACCGGTGACGACGCCGCTGCCGCAGCCGCCACCAAGGCACGCGAGGATTACGCCAAGATGCAGTATTACGAGATGTTCCGCGACGGCAAGAACGTCTATACGGAGCACTTCCAGACCGAGGCCAACGAGACCGACCCCAACCTGGCGCCGGGCACGACCAAGATCAAATAGCGACTAGCTGCGAGTTCATAACTGAAACGTCTGTCCGGGCGGAGGCATATAAGGTTTCCTGCTCGGACAGTCCTGCGCAAGACGGAGGCCACATTAAGTGGCCTCCTTTGCGTGCGGAACTCGCGATGAGCCTTTCCCGTGCTTCCGCCTGCCGCCGCCCCTCACCTGTTGCGGATTGAGCGAGCTGATAAGAAGCAGCGCTCGCTACGGAGCAGCTTTGAGTCAAGAAAAAAGCCTCGAAAATTTCGAGGCTTTCACGTTTGTGTTATCTCGAGCGCGAGGCGACACGCCTACTCGCCCAGCACGGCCTTTTTGGCCGCCACCGCCATATGGTCCAGATCTTCCTTGGTGGGATGGTCCTTCGCAGCAACCCAGTTGTCGAGCAGCATCTTAAATCGGGCGTTGTCGGGATCTTGCTCGAGCATGGCCTCGTAGCGCTGCTTAACCGCGGGACCCATCTTGCCCTGGCACATCGCCCAGCCCGCAAGCTCGGCATCCTCGGCCAGATTGGAAGTTACGCGGTCGACAATCTGCTGGTAATAGCTCTGGTCGGCCCCAAAGCCGCAGGTGCCAAACAGGAACACGCGCTTGCCGTGCAAGGCAGAGAGCAGCGCCGCGACCGAAGGCGTGCACGCGCCCTTGTCGCACCAAAAACCGACGAGCACCGTGTCGGCCGCGCAGGCGCCCTGCGCCTCGAGCGCAACCTGATCTGCATCCGCATCGTCGCTCAACGCCGCGGCATGGACAAACTCAACGCCCGCAGCCTGCAGAGCGCGCTTGATCGCGCCCGAAACCATCCTGGTATTACCGCTCTTGCTGTTAACCACCAAAGCGCACGTCATAGTCACGCTGCCTCGTTTCCCCCAAAACTATAGCCACTAATGCAGTTAATAGATGAATATCTTAGTACTAACGTGACAGATGTAAACCACCGTCTGTCGATTGATTAATTTACCCCACGGGCTTCCTCACTGGGCGAATTGGCTGCGGTAGAGCTCGGCGTAAAAGCCACCTGCCTCGAGCAGTTCATCGTGCGTGCCGCGCTCGATAATCTCGCCATCGCGCATTACCAGGATGCAATCGGCGTTGCGAATCGTCGACAGGCGGTGTGCCACGACAAAGCTCGTGCGGCCAGCCATGAGCTCGTCGAATGCCGCCTGCACCTGCAGCTCGGTACGCGTATCGATGCTCGACGTTGCCTCGTCCAGCAGCAGAATCGCCGGATCGGTGAGCATGACGCGCGCGATGCACAGCAGCTGTTTTTGACCTTGGCTAAACGTGCCGCCGTCCTCGCCGATCACCGTATCGTAGCCGCCTGGCAGCTGCACGATAAACTTATGCGCATGAGCGCGCTTGGCGGCCTCGACAATCTGCTCGCGCGTGGCATCCGGGCAACCATAGGCAATGTTTTCGGCCACCGTGCCCTCGAACAGCCAGGTGTCCTGCAGCACCATGCCAAAGGCGCGGCGCAGGCTTGCGCGCGTGTAATCTCGCGAGGACTTGCCATCGACCATGATGCGTCCAGCATCGATATCGTAAAAACGCAGCAGCAAATTGATGAGCGTCGTCTTGCCACAGCCCGTGGGACCGACGAGGGCAAAGCGCGTACCGGGTTTGGCCTCGATGCAGATATCCTGCAGCAGCTTGCGGTCGGGCACATAGCTAAAGTCCACATGCTCAAACGAAACCTCGCCCTTCGGGATGGTGAGCTCAATGGCATCCACAGCGTCGGGCTCCTGCTCGCGCGCATCGAGCAGCGCAAACATGCGGCGCGCCGAGGCGTACGCGGTCTGGATCTGCGTAATGACGTTGGTGACCTCGTTGAACGGCTTGGTGTACTGGTTGGCATAGGACAGGAAAATCTGCACGCCGCCCACCGTAAGCGCTGCCGGAACGCCCGTGATCACACCGACGCAGCCGATCACGGCGACCACGGCGTAGATGATGTTGTTGATAAAGCGCGTACCGGGGTTAGAGAGCGAGCCCATAAACTGCGCGCGTTCACCCGCGGTGTAGAGCTCGGCATTGAGGGCATCGAAGCGCTGCTGAGCGCGCGGGCCGTAGGCAAACGCGTCCACGAGCTTTTGCTCGCCCACATACTCCTCGATATGGCCGCCGAGCTGGCCCTGGATGCGCTGTTGGGCCGTAAAGCTCTTATTTGAGAGCTTGGCGATGGCGCCGGCCGCAAAGATGGAAAGCGGCGTGACGAGCACCACCACAAGCGTCATGGTCAGGTTGATGGAGAGCATAAACGCGAGCGTGCCCACGATGGTAATAACGCCGGTAAAGAGCTGCGTGAAGCCCTGCAGCAGACCGTCGCCCACCTGATCGACGTCGTTGACCACGCGGCTCATGAGGTCGCCGTGGGCATGGCTGTCGATAAAGCTGAGCGGCATGCGGCTGAGCTTGTCGCTCGTCTCCACGCGCATGTCGCGCACCGTCTCGTAGGACAAGCGGTTAACGCAATAGCCCTGCAGCCACTGGAAAGCCGCAGCACCTACGACGACAATCGCGAGCTTGGTGACAAGCGGCAGCAGCGCATCGAAGTCCACCTGCCTGGCGGCGACGATCAGGTCGATGCCCTCGCCGATGAGAATAGGTGTATAGAGCTGCAAGATCACCGAGATGGCAGCGCTCACAAACGACGCCGTAAACGAAATGCGATGCGGACGGACGTAGCCCAGCAGACGGCGAGTCACCGCGCCCACGGGGTAGCGTTCGGGATCGCCGGGCTGGCGCGGACCGTCGCCCAGGTCATTGAGGCTATCGTTGCCGGACACGTTGGCCGTCATCGTGGCGACCGAACCGGAAGAAGTATACGGATTCATTTAGCAGCCCTCCTTTGCGCAAGTGGATGCCAGGGCAGCCGGGGCGGATGCGGGCGACGCGCTCCCCTGCTGACCCTCGAGCTCCTCGCGACGAAGCTGCGACTGGCAAATCTCGCGATAGAGCTGGCAGGTCGCGTACAGCTCGTCGTGCGTGCCCAGGCCCGCGACCGAGCCGTGATCGAGCACGCAGATCATGTCGGCGTCGCGCACGGTCGAGACGCGCTGGCTCACAATCACCGTGGTCAGCGGCAGCCCGCCCTCGGCGGCACCGCGCACGCTGCGCTCGCGGATGGCATGGCGAAGCGCCGCGTCGGTCTTAAAGTCGAGCGCCGAGGCGGAGTCGTCCATGATCAGAATCTGGGGCGAGCCCACCAGGGCACGCGCGATGGTCAGGCGCTGGCGCTGACCACCGCTAAAGTTCTTGCCGCCCGCCTCGACCGGGGCATCCAGGCCTTGGGGCTTGTTGCGCACAAACTCGCTGGCCTGCGCCATATCGAGCGCCGCCCAGAGCTCATCGTCGGTCGCTGCCTCGTCGCGCCAGGTCAGGTTACTGCGGATGGTGCCACTCACCAGCGACGCACGCTGCGGGACGGTTGCGACCACATGGCGCAGCTGGTCGAGCGGCCAGGCGCGCACGTCGGCGCCCATCACGCTCACGCTGCCGGTGCCCGCATCGTACAGGCGCGGGATAAGCGAGACGAGTGTGGACTTGCCACTGCCCGTGCCGCCGATAATGCCGAGCGTTTTGCCCAGCGGCAGCTCCAGGGTCACATCGTCAACGGCATTTGCCGCGCCCGCGCCAAACGAAAAACTCGCATGGTCAAAGCTCAGCGCAGAGACCGGAGCAGCATTGCCCGTCACGCCCGGCTTGGGCAGCGCGACCGGCTGGTTGCCCCCGTCGGTGATGCTCGGCTCGCAATTGAGCACCTCGTTGATACGCGACGCGCTGGCGCTCGCCTTGGTAAAGACCACGACTAGGTTGGCGACATACACGATGGAGGTCAGGGTCTGCGTCATGTAGTTCACAAACGCCATGACCTGACCCTGCGTTAGCTCGCCCACGTTGACCTGGATGCCGCCCACCCACAGGATGGCGCACACGCCCAGGTTCATCACAAGAAACGTGACGGGGTTGAGAATCGACGAGAGCTTACCCACCGCGATGGCAGTATTGGCCTGGTCATCGGCGGCTTGGGCAAAGCGCTCACGCTCATGGTCCTCGCGCACAAAGGCGCGAACCACGCGGGCGCCCGAAAGGCCCTCGTGGCAGATAAGCGCGATGCGGTCGAGCTTTGCCTGCAGCTGCTTGTAGTACGGGATGCAGCGCGCCATGACAAACCAAAACACCAGGCCGATAGCGGGCGTGCAGATCAAAAAGATGATGCCGAGCTTAAGGTCGATGGCAAGGGCCGCGCACATGGAGCCCACCGCCAAGAAGGGCCAGCGGATGAGCATACGCACGCCCAGCGCCACGGCGAGCTGCACCTGGTTGACGTCGTTGGTAATGCGCGTGATGAGCGACGGCGTGCCAAAGCGATCGAGCTCAGCATAGCTCAGCTTGTTGATGTGCTTGTAGAGTGCGCCGCGGATGTCGGTGCCCATGCCCTGCGAGGTGAGCGCCGCCATCTTTTGGCAGACGAGCGTAAACGAGATGCCGATCACGGCCATGGCGGCAAGCACCATGCCGTAGTGGACGACGGCGTTGACATCGTGTGCGCCGATGCCCTTATCGATCATCTGGGCAATCACCAGCGGCGTAAGCAGGTCAAAGATCACTTCGATTAACTTGCACGCAGGGCCAATCACCATATATCGGCGAAACTTGCCACCAAAACGCCTGAGCAGCTCAATCATAAAAAGGCGCTCCCTATCATCATCTCTCTTCAATCTGATTCATGATAGTACGGCGAACCCTGAAGATGCGTAAGCAACTCGTTACAGAAGAGTCTTGAGCGGTGGTAAAAAACGTCACAGTTTTGGCGCAGCCAGCGAGCGACATAAACACCAGGGATTCAATTATCAGATAAATGTGACCCTTCAGGCAGTTTTGGTCGGCTACCCGCGAGTGCCGGCAGGGCGCTTGGTAGTCGAGCGATCCCGCAGGCGAAGCCGAGGACCAGCGAGACACCACTCCATCACGCCCGGACCACGTGGCCGCCTATGTTTTGGCAAAGTCAGCGAGCGCCACCCAGAGCGAACAAGTTGGCATGAAAAAGGCAAGGCATAGACCTTCTGGTCATGCCTTGCCTTTTGAATGACAAATTGTCGCTCTGGGTGGCGCGCAGCGTCGAGCATTGCGCGGTTTGGTAAAACCGCGCAAAAAGAAAGCCTGCGCACTCGATGGATTCGGATGCCCGACAGAGGCTCCTTATGGCTGCTTCCTTCCGGACCTGACCAGATTCGGAACATGTCGTCATCCGAACCCATCGAACGCGCTAGGCGCTCGATATATATTACCTGCTCCCGCCCGATGGGGCAAGACAGCTAATTTGGGACGGGGCTTTTTTGACTACTTTTTGACTGGGGACATCAGGGTGACGAAAGTAGCCAAGAAAGCCCCGTCCCAAAAAGACCGATCTGGTGCTGCGCCACGAAAAGGGCCTATCTACTACGTTTTGGTCGCAGGGGTCGACCATAGCCGGCTTTTTCGAAAACCGGCAAGCTCTCTACCTGCGGTTTCATTTTTGCAAATTCCGAGATAGTCGAGGGTGGCCGGTTAAACGTAGTAGATAGCCGTGTTTCGTGGCAAACGGTCCGACTCGAAACCCATGTCGACCAGCCTCGGATGGCCATTCACGAAGTTACGGTGGAATACGGACTGAATTGGCACCTTAAAGGCAAAAACACTCCGTATTTCACCGCAACTTATCGAGGGGATGGGTTTTAGAGGCGGTCGAGGTCGTAGGATCGAGCGGCAGACTCGCCGGCGCAGATAAGGTTGGTTATGGCTTCTTGGGGATCGAGCGCCAGCTCAAGGCCCATGGGCTTGCGGCAGATCGTCAAAACCAGGTCGACGCCCTGCTCATACACCGCATCCAGGTTGTCAGCGCGACCGCCCACGACGGCGACCACCGGCTTGCCATAGCGCTTGGCACGGCGGGCCACGCCCACCGGCGCTTTGCCGGCGGCGGATTGCTCGTCCATATTGCCTTCGCCCGTTATGACCAGATCGACATCCCGCACGCGCTCGTCAAACCCAATTAGATCAAGCACCGTCTCCACGCCCGAATGTAGCTCTGCACCGAGCGCTAGCAGCGCGGCGCCCAGACCGCCAGCGGCACCGGCGCCGGGCACACCGAGCACCGAACCAAATGTCCGCGCGCCCTCGGGCGCGCGCAGTAACCTCTGAACCCGTGCCTTGGCAATCGCCGTATCGAGCAGGCGGCCGTAGCCGACCATCCAGCCGTCGCACCCGCTCAGCGCTTCGACATCGTCTGTCGGCAGGCCCTTTTGCCCGCCAAACACCGCAAGTGCCCCGCGACGCCCCACGAGCGGGTTTTCGACATCGGAAAGCACCACGACACGCGCGCCATCCAAAGCCTGCAGCGCTGGCGCCAAATCAACGCTCGCCACCTGCTCAAGGCCCGCAAGACCGGGAGCGATATTGCAGCCACGGTCATCGACAAGACGCGCGCCCAGCGCTTGCAGCATGCCGGCGCCACCGTCGTTGGTGGCGCTGCCGCCCAGTCCCATATATAGGGTCCTCGCCCCCGCGCGAACCGCACGAAGCATCAGCTCGCCCACGCCATAGGTCGTCGCGGCCAACGCCGCCGACTCCGTGCACGGCGAGTACCCGATGCCCGCGGCTTCGGCCATCTCAATGACAGCCGACTCGTGCTCGCCGTCCACCAGCATCCGGGCAGCCACGCGCTTGCCCAAGGGACCTGCCACCTCGCAGGTCACAATCTCACCGCCGCACGCGGCAACGGCATCGAGCGTTCCCTCACCGCCATCCGCCAGCGGCAGCGCGCTTACTTGGGCATCGGGCCACACGCGGCGCACGCCCCCGGCAACTTCCGCCTCCGCCTGCGCGCTCGACACGCTGCCCTTAAAGGAGTCAATCGCCAGCAGCACACGGCGGGGCCGGCGGCACGCAGGACCATAGTCAACTGCCGCGCCAGCACCCTCACCGGCACCTGCAAGCGCTGCGGCGTGAGCGGCGTGTGCTTCAAGATCGGCCCCACAACCGCAATCAGCGCCGCCCGCTCCGCGCAGACCGCCAAAATAGCTACTCAGCAGCTCGCGGCATTCATCCGCCAAGACCCCAGCCGTCACATTAAACCGATGATTCAGGCGCGAATCGGCATTGAGGTCGTATAGCGACCCCAGAGCGCCCGCCTTAGCATCGGCCGCGCCGTACACGCAGCGCCCCACGCGCGCATTAACCATAAGCCCCGCGCACATGCAGCAGGGCTCGAGCGTCACGTAGACCGTACAATCGGAAAGGCGCCAACGTCCAAGCGACTGAGCGGCGGCGCATAGGGCCGCAAACTCGGCATGCGCCGAAGGATCCTGGTCGAGCTCGCGGCGATTATGCGCCCGCGCGACAATCTCACCCGCGCGCACCACTACGGCACCGATCGGCACCTCGCCCACCGCCGCGGCGGCACGCGCCTCCGACAGCGCCTCACGCATGATCTTCTCATCGATTCCGGTGCTCGTCATCGTTCGCCTCCCCTGCTGCAAATCCAAAACGATGCTATCATTACGACTCACGGAGAGATGGCAGAGCGGTTGAATGCGGCGGTCTTGAAAACCGTTGAGCGCGAGAGCGTTCCGGGGGTTCGAATCCCCCTCTCTCCGCCACTCTTAGTGACTCACCGGCGTCATGGTCCGCTCGAACAGCGCATCGACCACGTCGGCGATTTCGGATCGGCGCTCCAGTACGTGGCCCGATTCCCACCACATGGTAAAGAGCCGAATAATGCCGCCGGCGACAAACTCAGACGTCGTCTCGAGCGATACGGGCGCAAGCGCATCCTCGTCAAGCGCGCTCATCACGCGCCCGCGTATGGAGCGCGCGATGCGGTCGCAAATCATGCTGGTCAGCATGCCCGACATACTGCTCGCCAAAATGTTATCCATGAGCTGCTCATGCGCCAGAATCAGATCCATGGCATCAGCGAACACTTCGTGGCGAAGCGCGCGCACGTCCTCGGCGCCCTCCGAGCCATCCGCATCGGCCCGCTTTTGCGGCAGACCCGACATGAGTTCATCGATATAGAAGGCAAAGTAATCGTTTTTGTCGCGGAAGTGCTTGTAGAACGTCGTCCGACGAATCATAGCGCGGTCGCACAGCATGGCAACCGTCACGTCCTCAAACCGATGCTCTTCGAGCAGCTCAGTAAAGGCCTCGAACAGGGCCCGATAGGTTTTCTTGATGCGAAGGTCCATACGTATCGCCCTCCTCAAGGAAAAGACAGCGTTCACTAATCTGTCGCATATCTTACACCTGTATCGCCCACTCCCTGGCGAACGGCCTCACCTTGGTGGAAACATAACGCTTACCGGAAAGTTCGGTATCGCCAAGGGTTGCGGGTATACTAGTAGCGTTACACCAACGGCAGCCGGCGGAAGACGCCGCGGCCATTCGAAACGGAGACACCATGATTCCCGTCATCATCGGTATCGTTGTTGTCGTTGTGATTGTCTGCGCCATCGCCGGCATCTACAACAACATGGTCACCAAGCGCAATCGCATTGATAACGCCTGGCAGAACATCGACACGCAGCTGCAGCGCCGCAACGACCTGATCCCTAACCTAGTCGAGACCGTCAAGGGCTATGCCAAACACGAGCAGGACACGCTTGCCGCCGTGGTCAACGCGCGCAACGCCGCCGTGAGCGCTACCACGCCCGAAGCCAAGATGGAAGCCGACAACGTGCTGACCGGCGCCCTGCGCCAGCTCTTCGCCGTGGCCGAGGCTTACCCCGATCTTAAGGCGAACACCAACTTTACGCAGCTCCAAGCCACGCTCGAAGACACCGAGAACAAGGTAAGCTACGCGCGCCAGAGCTACAACGACTGCGTGCTTAGCTACAACAACGCCATCCAGACGTTCCCTGCCGTTATCTTTGCCGGCATCTTCCAGTTTAAGGAGCGCCAGGGCTTTGAGGCAGCCGAGGCCGCCCGCCAGGCACCGACCGTCAAGTTCTAACAGATCCGCAGCATATCCTTAATCGGGTATATGCATAAACCGACCCGTCGAATGCATACTTCGACGGGGCGGTTTCCCTTATCGCGAAGGTCCCCCTCAAGGCGCCGTGCATTTTTGGGAGTATTCAGCACAGCCAAGAGCTTTGGGCTCCGCAGCAGAGGCGTTAGATAGCGAATACCCCTGCAGCCCGAGACCCAGCAGCCCATAACCCCGCCTATTATTCGCGAAAAGCATCGACAAGCACGGATTTTTGCCCGAACGACGATATGCAGGAGCCTTCGATTGCAGAATACTCGCAAAAATGCACGTCGCCACCACTCCCACATGGCGCGACGCAATCAGAACCACCCTTAAAAAGGGTGGTTTGCTCTTAGGGTATAACCCACGGGCC
>UREE01000008.1 GCA_900546825.1 uncultured Collinsella sp.
CCTATTGACACCAATGGCACGATAGCCCGAGCACGGGCATGCACCTTAAACGGACGCAGCCCAACAGCGAGCGAAGCCGTAGACGCCACGCCGCAAAACAGGACCGGCACAGCCATCAACGGAACGCGTATGCACCTCCATGCCGAGATATAGATAAAAGACCATTCCGCAGCAGACAGTATCGCCCACATGCACGGACCTCCGAGCTCAATCGCCTCACCTGCTCTATCCAGCGCAGCTTCACGATTCGGTTTTCCACCCGCGTAGCGTAGCGACAGAAGCAGTCCGAGACCCAATGCATAGCTTGAGAGAGAAAAGGCGACAGCCCACGAAACACCGGATCCCCAATCGCTATCCGCCATTACCAACGGGCCAGCCGCAAGGAGGATAAAAAATAATGTGAGCAGGTATCGAAACAGCCGGCGCGTTCGAGCTGATGCCAGCATATCGTCAGCATGCCGCTGCGGCAGCTCATGCCCTACAGTATCACCCTCACCCGCAAACAACGCCACGAGCTCGCGTGAGCCCGCAACCGACGCCTTCCCGTATGCTCGGTGAAGCGTTGTTCGCACCGTCGATGGCTTCGTATCCGTCTCCTTGGCAATTTCCGCCGGCGTTTTCCCTTTGAGCAGCAGTCGAACAAACTGCTCTTCTCTAGGCGACAGGGCAGGGGAAAACGCCTCCGCATCGAATGGGTCAGACGCGTGGGCGATATCCGAATTGTTGTCCCGTTTTCTCCTTAGTAACATGCATACGAAGGCAGCGGCGATAGCAGACCCCATCGCAAGCAATGCAATGATCGCGGCATCGCTTGCGAAGTATGCCGTCTCAACAGCCGGAATAAGGCCAATAGGAACTGCTACGAGCACAGAACAGGCAAACACGTCGCGCCGTCCATGGCCAAAGGCACGAGGGCGGCAAAACAGCGGGGCCACAGCCAATGCGAGATAGACCAACGGAATTAAAAGCGCGAGGCCAATTGACACGGCCGAAACAGAGGGTATCCCCCATGGCTCGGGGACAATTCTCCATGAAACTCGACAGCAAAACAGCAGGCAAGACATGACGGCTACTGTTTCTGTAAAAATCGCGTTCTGCAGGCGACGATTCTCTCTTTCGTCGGTCGGCGTCGCCCCCTGCGTCAAAGGAGAGCCCGCCGTGTCCCAAATAACATATGAGAGGAGCAACGCCCCAGCAAAGCACGAGACGCACGAAACGCCATGCAACAGCCAGATCGGTGCAAACACGAATGGAATAGAATCTCCGCGAGCATAGAAGGCCAAGTCAACCCACGCGGGAACCGTTGCAATAACACCAAGGAAAACACCGATAGCACCGAGATGCCTCGGCCGTCTCATTCCCCCCTTGCATAGCGCAGCACCATGAACAAACGCGGCGAGGCATGCGCCCAGGATAACGAGCCAGGTCATTGCACCTGACGCCAGGCCGATTGAAGATGAAAACCGGTGATAAGGGGTGACCGCCATTACGACAAGCGCAATGGCGCAGGCAGATGTAGCAGAACGGCGGGAAAAAAGCATATGGCCTCCATAGCGTGTCATTATATCGCTCGAGCCGCTCGTTTATCTCTGTTCCCACACCAGCCAGCATCAACGATTCAGGCGAACTCCAATCCGAGCCAGATCACGGTCCAGCTTTTGTCCGCAGTCCCCGCTCCAAAATGGGATGCGGTTTCCTTTTGAGCGCCGGTTCGGAAAGTCCGTCCCGTTCCAGGCCATTATTCTGGGATGCAGCTTCCGCAAGCTGCCCCCTTTGGAAAGCGCATCCCATTATTTGGTTGAAAACCGGTCCCCCACTTTCCGAACGAGCCGAAACGACCCGAACCGATCGGGCCACCTCATCCCCGTTTCCTCGCCATCTGCCCGAGCGTGCTACACTAGCAGCATCTATGCCACCGCGAACGGCTTGGCCCCGCGCCCGCCGCTCGCAAACGAACTTTAAACGCACGAGGGTTGGCCATGCCGCTTTTCTCGCAACATACCGCCCGGTTCTCGCCGGACGTTCCTTTGGAGGGCACCAGCTCTCGCGAGCTGCTCAAGCGGTACCAGCCGCTCGAGACGCTTGCGACCGGCGGTTTTGGCTCCATCGAGATCTGCCGCGACACGCACCTGCGCCGCCGCGTCGCCATTAAGCGCATCCCCCTTATCAACGGTTCCGGCATGCCCGCCAGCGACATCATGGATGTCCTGCGCGAGGCGCACACTGCCGCTATGCTTCAACATCCCAATATCGTGCAGGTTATCGACTTTACGCACGACACCGCCTATGCCTACCTGGTTATGGAATATGTCGATGGCATGTCGCTAGCCGAGTTTTTGCATCGCGTGGACGGCCACTCACTTACCTTTGACGAGGCCGCGGCCATTGCCGATGCCCTGGGCCAGGCGCTCACCTTCGCCCATAGTAATGGCGTACTCCACCTGGACATTAAGCCCGCCAACGTGCTCATCGACCACTCGGGCAATGTAAAGCTCACCGACTTTGGCATGGCGCGGCTGTCGTCCGCCGGTGGCTTTGGCGGCTCGCGCGGCGGCACCATCGGCTACATGCCGCCCGAGCAGCTCGATATCGAGACCGGCACGGTCGACGAACGCGCTGATGTCTTTGCCCTTGCCTGCGTTATCTATGAGGGCTTGTGCGGCAGCGCCCCCTTTATAGCGGCCACGCCCGCCGACTCGCTCGACCGTATCATCGGCGGCGCCACCTATCCCAGCGAGCTGATACCACACTTCCCCCCGGGAGCCGAGGCCACGCTCATGAGCGCGCTCTCCCCCATGCCGCAGGACCGCCCCAGCAGCATCGAGACATTTTGCGACCAGCTCCTTGCCGGTCTGGGCAGCGTACGCGAGGGCCGTCGCAGCTTGGAGCAAATGGTTGGCGAGCTTTCGGATGACGAGCAGGAGCTCGACGATATCGAGCCGTCGTACTACGAGGACGACGCCATCGAGGTCGACCCCGCACTCGGCTGGGCGGGCACGCGCTGGAGCCATGCGCGCGACTACACCATGCGCGCTATCTCGGCGCTAGCGTGCGGCACCTTTAGCTTTTTGCTGATGCAAACGGCTGGGGTCGCGGCGCTTCCCGGCCTGGTCATTGCGGCTATCGCGATCGGAGCGGCGGCCGGCCTGGCCCCCCAGATTGGCTCGGCCATCTCGGCCGTGGGCTTTTTGGTGCTCATGGCAAACGCCACCATGCAGGCACAGGGCATCCTGTCGATGTTGCCCGTCGCGGTGATCTTTGCCGCCGCTATGTCCGGTTGGTGGATCGCCTGGGGTCGCACCGAGGCTGCCGCGAGCTCCGCACTCACCTGTGCACTCGCGCTTGGCTGTCTGACCGGCAATACCTTCCTGGCAGCTGGGGTCACCGCCGGCGTCGCGTCATTTTGGCTCGGCCCGGCAAGCGCCGCCGCGGCAACGGGCATGGGCGCACTTTTTGCCCGTCTGGCCACGGTCGCGCTTTCAGCCGGAGGCGTGCTGGGGCTCGGCAACGTTGCCGCAGCGCTGGGAGACCCACTCCTTTGGGCTGCCTTTGTGCTGGTAGCGGCAACTGCCGCGGCGTCATCTGCGCTGCTCAATGCCCATGCCAAGCGTGCCGATCAGGGCTCAAACCTTGCCGCAATCGCCGCCATCGCTTTCACCGGCATCGGCTGCGCAGCGGCGTCCTGTCTTGCACACCATATGGAAATTGCCAGCCTTGCAGCCGCGGTCGTCGCCAAGGCGGCGGTTGCGGGAACCCTATCCTCTATAATCGTTGGGATATGCCTATATTTGCTCGGATACCAAAGAACCTATACGGAGAGTGATCTTTCGTGAACTTCCTGAACATCTTCGAGGACCACGTGGCCGGCATCTTCGGTGCCACCCGTGCCCCGTTCTCCTTTAAGAAGCTTGCCAAGCAGGCCGCTCGCGACATGGAGGATCAGACTCTGGTGATCAATGGCGTCAACACGGCGCCGGCACTCTATACCATCCTGATCGCCGCCGACGACGACCCCATGCTCGCCCCGTTCTACCCCGAGCTTTCGCGCGAGGTCCGCGAGTTCGTGAAGGCGCAGGCCGAAAAGCGCCGTTATGTCTTTGTCGGCGAGCCCCTTGTGCGCTTTATGATCGATCCGCAGCTGCGTGCCGGCAAGTTCTCGGTCTTTGCCGAGAACGTCGATGCCCCCACGCTCGGCCGCCTGTACGAAGAAGAGCGCGCCTATCAAAACGGTCTGGGCCAAAACAACTCCGCCGCAAGCCGTGCCGCCAGCGCCCCGCGCGCCGGCCAGCAGCAGTTTGCTGCCCCGCAGCAGCCGACGCCTCGCGCCGCCGCTCCCGACCCGCTTGCCGTAGCAGATCCCTTCGCGCCTAGCGTCCCCGACCCCGCCGCTCCTATCCCGGTGCCGCAGACCGTCTCGCGCGACGCGCTTGCCGGCATGGGCGGAGCCGCCGCGACCGGTGCCGCCGTGGGCCTAGGCGCCGCAGCCGGCATCGCCTCCAACATGGCGAGCACTCGCGCCCCGCAGCGCCCGCTCGCCCAGCTCGTCGACGTCGTGAGCGGCGAGAGCCATAGCATCACCTCCGCACAGGTGACTATCGGTCGCGAGCGCTCAGTTTCCGATATTGCCCTGCGCGACCCCAACGTGTCGCGCCGCCACGCCCAGCTCACCTTTACGGGCTCGGATTGGTCGATCGAGGACCTCAATTCCACCAACGGCACGCTCGTCAACAACCGCCGCATTACGCGCTGCCCGCTGCGCAACGGCGATCTGCTGACGTTTGGCCTGAGCACCTTTGAATTTAGGGGATAGTCGCTTATGAACATCGATATCGTCCTTTTTGCAGGCCGCATCGTCCTGGTCGCCCTGCTCTATATCTTCCTGTTCGCCGTCATGAAGACCGGCGTGGGACTTGTGCGCGGACAGCGCCGCGACTCGGCTATCTGGACGATCGATGTGGACAAGGGCCCGCGCGGCATCCGTGGCATCCACGTAGACATGCTCGGCCCCGTCATCGTCGGTCGCTCGCCATCTTCGGACATCTGCATCAACGAACCGTTCGTCTCGGCCTCGCATGCGCGCTTTTCGCTGCAGGGCCCGGCGCTCATCATCGAGGACCTCAACTCGCTTAACGGCACGCTCGTCAACGGCCGCCAGCTTGTGGAGCCTGCAACGCTGCGCGAGGGCGACGAAGTCCAGATTGGCGATGTGGTCATGAAGGTGAACCGTCGATGATCGACGAGGAGAACAAGTCCACAACTATGACCGAGGCACCGGCTGCCGCCACAGCTGCGCCGGCCCACGCCGCTCCGGCGGGCTCCGCACCCGTGGAACCCGAGGACACCGTGTTCTCCCTGCCTCTTTCGCATGTAACGCATGATATTTCGGATCTCGCCGATAACGAGGACGGAGAGAATGCCGTGGCGGCGCCCATCGGCGCACATGCTGCGGATCAGCCCACAGCGCCCGAAGCAACCCCGACGCCAGCTCATTTTGCAGAGCCCGTCGCCGCGGCAATCAACGAGAGCGCTGCGGTGTTTGCGGCACCCGAGCCCGCCGCGCCGGCGTTTCCCATAGCCCCGTCATCCGAGGTTGCGCCCGCGTCTACGCCGGTGCCCGAGGCAGGGCCATCCCCCGAGGACGACCCTGCGCCCAAGACCCCGCAGCCTGCGCCCGCAAGCGAGTCCGATGCCGTGGCCGAGCCCGCCGCCCAGTCGCAAAGCACGCCCGCGCCGTCGCACTTTGCGACACCCGAGCCTATAGACGTCAGCCCGCAAGACGACGAGTCGACCGCCCGCGTGTCCGAGAAGCCCGACTCCTCGGACATCGTCGATTCCGAATCAAACGCCGAGACCGACACCGTCTCTCCCGGTGACACAGCCGAGATCGACGTAGCCGCCGTTGAAGCCAAGCTCAAAGACCCCGGCTCGACCATGAGCTTTGAGCCCCTGACCGAGGAGCGCATCGAGACCGACTCGACCTATGATGCCGGCACCACCACGCAACTCATGTGGGGTGCCCGCTCCGACGTTGGCTGTGTGCGCCCGCACAATGAGGATTCCTACCTGGTGCAGTCGCCGCTCTTTTGCGTATGCGACGGCATGGGCGGTCACGCCGCCGGCGAGGTAGCCTCTTCTATCGCCGTCGAGACTATTGCCAAGACGGCCCCGCAGTCCGCCGACGCAGCACGCCTGGCCGCAGCCGTCGAGGCAGCCAACGCCGCCGTAATCGAGGCGGCCCTGAACGGCCTAGGCAAGCCCGGCATGGGCTGCACAGCCACTTGCGCCTATATCGAAAACGACACGCTCGCCATCGCCCACGTGGGCGACTCGCGCGCCTACCTGCTCCACGAGGGCACGCTCATCCGCGTGACCCGCGACCACTCCTACGTGGAAGAACTCGTGGACGCCGGCGAGATCACGGCAGACGAGGCTCGCGTCCACCCCAACCGTTCGGTCATCACCCGTGCGCTGGGCTCAGACCCCGCCATGTATGCCGACCACTTCACTCTGCATATCGAGGAAGGCGACCGCCTGATCCTGTGCTCTGACGGCCTTTCGAGCATGATTCCCGATAGCGATATCGAGAACATCGCCACGCAGTCCTCAACCGCGCAAATCTGCGTCGACAACCTAGTGGACGCGGCGCTTGCCGCCGGCGGCCACGACAACGTGACCGTAGTAGTCGTTGACCTGGTTGACGATGGCGTTATGCGCGAGGCGCAACGCGTGCGTCGCCGCAACGTCACCATCGGCGTCGTCTTAGGTCTCGTCTTGGTGCTGGCGGCTGCCATCTGGGCCTACACGGGTGTCACCGGCTCGTACTACCTGGGTACCTACCAGGGCAATGTCGCCGTCTGGCGCGGCCTGCCCGGCAAGCCACTCGGACTCAAGCTCCACTGGCTCGAAAGCGAAACCAGTATCAAGCTGTCCGACCTGCCCGAAGACACGCAAAACCGCCTCAAGGCGGGCATTCCGCAAACAAGTGTCGACGATGCGCAGGACACGATATCCAAGTACCGCCACCAGATCGACGAGGAGCAGACCCGCCAGGTGATCGACGCGCAAACGATTCGCGACAACACCGACCAGGGATCGACCTCCGAATCAGATTCCGAGAAAACCGCCGAACAGTCCGCCGAGGCCGAAGCCTCCGATAAGAATTAGAAAGGGAGTGCCGCTTATGAGTCGCCGCAACACCGAACTGCTCTTGCTCATCGCCTCGGCGTTCCCCGTCATCCTGCTGTATGCGATGTACGTCCTCACCGCGGGCGCTGCCATCTCCTTTGAGACGCTCGCCGTGCCGATCGGCCTCTTTGCCGCCTTCGCCGCGGCACATATCGCCGTGCGCATCTTGGCGCCCGGCGCCGACCCCGCCATCCTACCCATCGTATTTATACTTTCGGGCATCGGCATCACGTTCGTGACACGCCTCGCCCCCGCTCTCGCCATCTCACAGCTCATCATCCTGTTTGTCTCGGTGGCGCTCATGGTGGGAACGCTTGCACTGGTCAAAAACCTCGACGTGGTCATGCGCTACAAGTACACCTTTGGCATCATCGGCATCATTCTGCTGATGCTGCCCATCTTTATCGGCACCACGATCTCGGGCTCCAAGCTGTGGATTCGCATCGCGGGCTTTACCATCCAGCCCGGCGAGTTCGCCAAGGTCTTTATCGTGCTGTTCCTAGCCGGCTACTTGGCCGAGAACCGCGAGCTGCTCTCCATCTCCAACCGCAAGATCCTGGGCTTTAAGATCCCTCGCCTGCGACTGCTGCTGCCGCTGTTTGCCGTGTGGGGTGTGTGCCTGCTCGTCGTCGTCTTCGAACGCGACCTGGGTTCGGCCGTGCTGTTCTACACCATCTTCTTGCTGATGCTCTACGTTGCCACGGGACGATTCTCGTATGTCGTTATCGGCCTTGCGCTCTTAGCCGTTGGAGCTGTGGGCGCCTACAAGTTCCTGTCTCACGTTCAGGTGCGTTTCCAGGTTTGGGTCGACCCGTTTAAGGACGCCCAGGGCCAGGGCTACCAGATCGTCCAGTCGCTCTTCTCGCTTGCCGATGGCGGTCTGGTCGGCGTTGGCATCGGCAACGGCATGGCCAACAACATCCCCGTCGTCGAGTCCGACTTTATCTTCTCGGCTATCGGCGAGGAGATGGGCCTTTTGGGCGGCGGCGCCGTGCTCATCCTGTTTATGCTTTTTGCCGTGCGTGGCCTCACCACGGCTGCCCGCGCTAAATCCGACCTCGCAGCCTTTAGTGCCACGGGCCTTACGGCCGCCATCAGCTTCCAGGCCTTCTTGATCGTTGGCGGCGTAACCCGCCTGATCCCGCTGACCGGCGTCACCCTGCCCTTTATGAGCCAGGGCGGTTCCTCGCTGCTGGCGAGCTTTATCATCGTCGCGCTCCTGCTGCGCGCCGGTGACGAGGCAACCGGACGCGAGGCAGAGCTTACCGGCACCGGCACCATGGCCGCCATCACCGATGATCAGGTCGCATCTGCCGCTGCCCCGACGGGCACGCGCTTTGCCACCTCGTCTTCCTACGGCAGTGGCAGCCATTCCGTCGGCTCGCGCATGCGCCGCCGCCTGCTCGACACGCCTGAATCCGGTGTGCTCGGCCGCGTTGCGCTCGCCAACCGTCTAACCCGTGCGGTACTAGCCTTTACGGCGCTGTTCGCCATCCTTATCGGCAACCTCACCTATGTCCAGGTCATCAAGGCCAAGGACTATCAGGATATGCCGACCAACAACCACACCATCGCCCGCTCCAAGTACATCCAGCGCGGCTCCATCATCACGTCCGACGGCGTGACGCTGGCCGAGTCGCTGCAGCAGGAGGACGGCACCTACGTACGCTCCTATCCCAACGGCAACCTGGCAGCGCACGTGGTTGGCTACGTGAGCCAGCAGTTTGGCACCACCGCCATCGAGAGTGTCATGAACGACACGCTCACCGGCTCCAAGGATTACTCCAGCTGGAACAACGCCATCGCGTCGCTCGCGGGCCAGACCCAGCCGGGCAACACCGCCAAGCTCACCATCGACTCGCGTATCCAGACAGCTGCCGAGCAGGCACTCAAGGGCTTTAAGGGCGCTGTAGTGGTCATCGACCCGCGTACCGGCGCAGTACTCGCATGTGCCAGCTCGCCCACCTACGACAACACCAACATCGACGCCCTGCTGCAGGCGGGCGGCGGCGAGGACGGCTCCATGTACAATCGCGCCATGGACGCGCTGTACACGCCGGGCTCCACGTTTAAGGTCGTTACGCTTTCCGCGGCACTCGAGACCGGTACCGCCAGCCTTACCAGCACCTACCAGGCGCCCGGCTCCATGGACATCGGCAACGCACCGGTCATCAACTATGCCAACGAGAGCTACGGCACCATCAGCCTGCAGCAGGCCTTTGCCGTGTCCTCCAACGTCGTCTTTGGCCAGGTGGCAAACGAAGTTGGTGCAAACACGCTCGTGCAGTTTGCCAACGCCTTTGGCTACGGCCAAGCGCTCGGCCAGGACCTGACTTCCACGGCCTCCATCATGGCCGACCCGTCGCTCATGACCGAGTGGGAGATCGCCTGGGCCGGCGCCGGCCAGCCTGTCGGCATGGACCACACGCCCGGCCCGCAGACCACCGTCATGCAAAGCGCCGTGATTGCCGCCGCCATCGCTAACAGTGGCGTGGTCATGGACCCGTACTTTGTAGCCCAGGTACTCGCCCCAGACGGAACCGTGGTTAAGACCACGCAGTCCCGCTCGCTGGGCCAGGCTGTCAGCTCTGCCACGGCCGACCAGGTCAAGCAGGCCATGCTCGCCGTCGTCCAGTCCGGTTCCGGCACCGATGCCCAGGTCCCCGGCGTCAAGGTCGCCGGCAAGACCGGCTCGGCCGAGATCGGCGGCACCAACGTCAACTCGATGTTCGTTGGCTTTGCACCTTACGATTCACCCACGGTCGCCATCTCGGTGGCCTTGGAGGATTACGACAAACACGACGTCAAGGCGGCCAAGATTGCCGGCATCGTCCTGACCGCGGCGCTCGCCGCACAGGGAGCGTGATGCCCATGATCGAATCGGACACCCGAGGCACGCCGCGGCCGAAGAGTTAGCGGCAACGCGCCACACGGCCCCAGCGGCCACATCGTAGGTACTACACACATCGTTGAGCGAATAGTTATGTTAGGAGCAGGAATGGAACAGAGGGTCCTCGGGGGAAGATACCTCCTCAAGGATAAGGTGGGGACAGGCGGTATGGCGACCGTCTACCGTGCACAGGACCAGGTCCTCGACCGCACGGTAGCCGTCAAGATCATGCTGCCGCAGTATGCTGGCGACGCAACCTTCGCCGCACGCTTTAAGCAGGAGGCCCAGGCAGCAGCCGGTCTCTCCTCCCCCTATATCGTTGGCGTCTACGATTGGGGCAAGGACGGCGACACCTATTACATCGTCATGGAGTACCTGCGCGGTACCGACCTTAAGAGCGGAATCAAGAGCCACGGTGCCCTCGACCCCAAGAAGGTCGCCCAGATCGGATCGCAGATCAGCTCTGCACTCTCGGTCGCCCACAAGCACGAGATCATCCACCGCGACATCAAGCCGCAGAACATCATGGTGCTGCCCGACGGCAACATCAAGGTCATGGACTTTGGCATCGCGCGCGCCAAGAACAGCCACCTCACGCAAGACAACAACGTGCTGGGAACCGCCCATTACGTCAGCCCCGAGCAGACCCGCGGTCAGGACCTCGGCCCCACCTCGGATATCTACTCGCTGGGCGTCGTGATGTACGAGTGCGCCACCGGCCGCGTTCCCTTTGACGGTGACGACGCTATCTCGGTCGCACTCAAGCAGGTCAACGAGCTGCCTATTCCGCCGAGCCAGATCAACTCCGGTGTCGACGCCGACCTTGAGCGCATCATCCTTAAGTGCATGGAGAAGGACCCGGCAAACCGCTTCCAGACCGCCGACGAGCTGCGTCAGGTGCTCAACAGCTACCTGTCCGGTCGTGCCGTCAACATTTCAGAGCCCACGCGCATCATCGGTGCCCCCGGTGAGCTGGGCGCCACCAAGACTCGCGAGCTTTCCGATCAGACGCGCGCCATGGTGCGTCCCGTCTCGGGCGTGAGCGGCCAGAATACCGCCCGTAGCTCGGTTTCGGGCTCCACCGGCTCCTACGAGGTCGAAAAGCCCAAGTCCAACAAAAACAAGATCATCGCCGCCGTGGTGGCAGCTGTTGCCGTCATCGGCATCGTGGTGGCCTTTGCCACAGGACTCTTTGGCGACGAACAGGTCACCGTGCCCGACGTGCTGGGCAAGGACCAGCAGACTGCCGTCGAGCTGATCAAGGAGGAAGGCCTTGAGGTCGGCACCATCGACCAGAGCTATAACGACGATGTCGACGAGGGCAAGGTTGCCGAGCAGACCCCCAACGGCAACACCAAGAAGCCCAAAGGCACCAAGGTGAACCTGGTGATCTCCAAGGGCCCCAAGCCCTCCGAGAAGGTTGAGGTTCCCCAGCTTGTCGGTCTAACCAAGGACCAGGCAGAGGCGGCACTGGCAAGCGTTGGCCTAAAGGGCAACGCCACCGAGGAGGCCAACGAGGCCGATGAGGGCCAGGTCTTTGAGCAGGGCACCGAAGCCGGTAAGGAAGTCGAGAAGGGCACGACCATCTCGTACAAGGTCTCGAGCGGCCCGGATACCACGTCCGTCCCCGACCTGACCGACATGACCGAGGCCCAGGCGCGCAACGCCCTCGATATGGCAGGCTTTGGCGTCGACGTGAGCTACCAGGAGAACGACTCGGTTACCGAGGGCACCGTGATCAGCTGGAACCCCAGCGGCAAGCAGAAGCCCGGTGCCACGATTACCGTCGTCATTGCCAAGAAGTCCGGCAAGGCCACCGTCCCGGGCAACCTGTACGGCAAGAGCATTTCCGCCGCCGTTACCGCGCTCAACAACGCCGGTTTCTATAACATTGGCTTCTGTGACCAGAACGGCAATCCCGTGAGCGGTAACGAGGATGCCACCGTTACGGGCGTCTCCCCCACCGGCAAGCAGTCCACCGACAGCACGATTACGCTGACGGTTGCACTTTCTGGCTCGGGCTCGGGTTCGGGCACGAGCACGGGCGACGATTCCGGTACGACCAACTAGTCGCCACCCAACCGCTCATTACGGCTCTCGCCGCAAACATATTCGCTCACAGGCGCCCGCTTGCTCCTCCAGCAAGCGGGCGCTTTGCGTTTCTCAGTAGGCATCTGGTGATTTGATTTGGAAAATGTAGACGGACCCGCAGCCGGACGGGTAGAATGTTTTTAGAAAACGACGCATCCCGCGTAAGTGTTAAGGAGCGCGGGCGGCCTAGTTTTCTAACGTGTTAAACGGCCGGGCTGCAACCCCGGCCGTTTTTATTTGCGCTTGCGGCGCAAACGCCGAGAACCGTCCGCACCGCGCGTGCGCCTACGGACCTTAAACCGAACCTCATACGAATCAAGAAACGCAATGATGAACGTGCCGACCGTCGCAAGGGCGGCGAGCGCGTTAAGGAATTTCAGCAATTGGGGACCTCCGATCAAGTCTTCGGCCGCCCGCGCACGGAATGCGTCGCACACACGATTCTAACCGATGCAGCCCTGATGATGCGGGCGACGGGAAGGGTGGCGCGAGCGGAGCTAGACGAAATGCGACCCATGGGAGCGTTACAGAGAGCCGCAACGAGAGCGATTCCGCGCGTCGCAGGGGCCGCCCATAAGCGGGACCCATCGGCCGCGAGGCCGATGGCTACGCCCTCGCGCAAGCGGCAGAGCTAGAAATCAATCGTCCCGGCGACGTTCTCAACGTTCTTCCTATAGGCTGCCCGGGAGGCATCTTCACGCGCTCGACGCTTTTGTTCCCTCTCAAGGTATTCGGCCTCAAGCCTGTTGGCTTCTTCCACGCACAGGATGAGGGTGTCGCGGTGGTAGTCCCTCACCTCCTCGATGGTGGTCCCGTTGAGGACTATTTCGTCACCGGCAACCGATGCGATATGTGGCCTATGCATGGTGGTAAATCTTGGCGGCAAGTCCCAGGACTTCAAGAAGAGCTCGCACCACAGAGAGCTGGGGCGTCTCGACAATCGGAACGGCACTTCGTACAGGGCACTCCCCCTCGTTCCGTCGTTCCTCGGTTCTCCCACCTCATCGACCACAATACCGACGATTCTGATGGGCTCAGAGCCCTCGCCCTCTTCTTCGCGTTTTTTCGAAGACGTCTGAGCGATGCGGCGCTTGGGCGCAACCGACGGCTTCTTCTTGACCCCATAAAGAGTCGCAAGCAAATCGTTATAGCCACGAGACTCGACCCCATCGCCCAAGTCGACCGCCAATTTCCCCTTGAGGAAGGTCGGGAGGCTTTCCTCAACGCCCCCTTCCTTTATTACCGGGATAAACTTCCTCTCATTATGCCCAGAGAACAGTTCTCCGCTGATGATATGGCCCTCGTATCCAACCCCGCCGATTCTCGCATCGGCCTTCTGCTTATATGCTGGGGTGCAGACGATAAGAACATAGTCCGACGACCTGACCGACTGCTCCATGAACTGCGGCAACCTGTCACCCAGCTCGAGATCATATTGGTCCAGGACTGCATCGATCCCGTCCGACAGAAGGCGGTCGGCCAGCGCCTTTACCCATTCGCGGTGTTCTTCGCTTTCCCATGCGTAGGATATGAAAACCTTAGTCAACATGACCCCCAAAGACTAGTCCGAAATCTACAGTCGCTCATATGCCCTCTTCACGAGCTCACCCATTAGCCTCCTGCGCTGACCGAGGAAGTCCTCGTAATCAAGCTCTTCGAATCCGAGGGGCAGGGCGTGTTCCTCGCAGTTGCGGCGGTATTCGTCCTCGCCCAGGGCTTCACGGTACCTCCTGACGTACTCATTCGGGGCATCATCCGAGATGTAGATGTTGTTCTGGTAGTCAACAAGGGTGAAGTTGCCTCGGTTGCTGCGCTGTGAAAGGTAGCCCTTGGCCTTCAGGTAGTTATCTGGGAACAGATGATGCTTGTCCAGAGCCTTTTTGGAACCTGATGAGCCGGTAAGCAGCAGTTGAGAAAGAGGGGCCGTGCTGAACAGCGCCTTGGCACCGAGCACGACCTGAGCCGCGACGAAGCCCCACCAGGTCGGGCCCGTCGCCTCGTTTGCGTCGAGGGAGCTGGGCAGCGTGATGGAGAAATAATCGTCCGTCATGATGGCAGCGAGTCTACGGTCGAAGTACGCCCGGAACTCATCGGCGGTCTCAAGGCGCGAGACGTCGTTAAGCTGCTGCTCGAACTCGGATTCGAAGGACCCCACATAGAGCCCCGTTATGGCTGCGGCGAAATACCAGCGCCGCACGAGCCCGCGCACAGCCAGTGGCTCCATGTCGAACTCATAGCGCCCGATAAGGTAGAACGCATAGCAGAACATGAGCGCGTTGGCCGACCCCACCTGGTCAGAGCAGACGTAGCCCGCCTCCGCCAGCGTGTTGATGAAGGCATGCCAGTTGTTCAAGTCGAGCACGAGATCGAGGGCGCGACCAAACGTGGCAAAGTTCTCGGCCCGCGTCTCGGGCGTCGTTTCCTTTGTCTTGAGATCTCGCCCGCGAAGAATCTGGTAGGCATAACGCAGGCGACCCCTCTTGAACCCCACGCCCACCGTGGCGCGAATGATATGCGTCGGCGAGACGGTCATGAGCGGGTTGTACGAGGTGCCCTTTGCGGGCGCATGGCTCATGGCGCAGAACTCCTCTATACGCTCCCTCATGGCAGGTTCGTAGACCGAAAGCAGGGTCATGATGAAGTCATCCTGCTTAAGCGCCTGCCCTTGCGAGTTCACACGCACGAAGATGTCCGATACGGTCTCCTCGTCAGCCGATTCGGAAATCTCCAGCGTCGGCAGAAGATAACGCTCAAGCCCGAGTAATGCGTTGAGCCCGCTCTCGACGGCATCCTCGCCGTCATCGTCGAGTTCGGGTTCTCCCTTTTTGGCATTCGCCTCGTTAAGGCGCTTGATGAACGCCCTGCGATAGGCGCTCAGCTTGTTGTCGTGGTTCGCCGCGAAGGCCTCGGATACGTCCGGCACATAGCGCGAATCCTTCTCGGTCGAGGCGTCGGCATTCTTGAATGAGCGTGCGATGGGGTCGTAGGCGACCTTCACCGTACGCTCCCTGAAGTTCTTGTCTCGCACGGACACGCCGTACAGCGAGCTCAGGAGAGCGGTGAGTCTCTGCTGTCCGTCGATGACAAGGGACTTGGGGACGGCATACACCTTTTGGTTCGAGCCTATGGCAGACTTCTTGCCCGCGTTGTCGCTCGGAGAGTCCCACAGCATCACATAGCCGATAGGGTATCCGCGGAGCATGGAATCAAGCAGGTCGCGGACCTTTTCGTTGCCCCACACGAAGGGTCGTTGCAGGTCGGGCAGACCGATCTTGCCCGTCTGAACGTCCTTCAGGATGTTACCAACCTCCAGCGATATGGGGTTATAGATGGAATTTGGCACTATAGTTCACCGACCTTCTTGGCGTACAGGTTAAAAAGATGGGCGACTATCTTCTCCTCATCCCCACCGAAGTCGACGCCATAGGCAGCTTCGACAGCAGCGTCGAGCGCCTTATGCGCAGACATCAGCTCGGGGAAGAACGTTTCGTTCTTGGGATCGTACATGTCCGCGAGCGTCGCACCTTCTTGGGCATCCCGGGCGTCGAGCACGGCTTGGGCGCAACGCTCAACTTCTTCGCGTTGGGATTCCGTGGGCTCGGGCCAGACGAAGTTGTTGTAGTCAATACCAGCCGAGTACTGATAATCATCTTTCAGTCTTCCGGTCACGACCCTAACCCATGCATTATGAAATTGGGACTGCAACACCCCATATTGATAGAGAGTTGCATTTGGGATAAGACGAACTTTATTGCTACAAAAGACCTCAGCATCGACGAACCCCATTGGGATGTATCGCCTTCGGCTTGATGAAACCTCTGGTATCAAGATTGAATCTGTATCCGACAGGATTTCAGTTCCAAAATGGGCAGGGCACTCTGCAGCCTTAACGGTCTGACTTCTCTTGCTCTTGAGCCGATACCGGCGCACCGCTTCAACCCTTTCCCTGCATTTAGGCAGATTCTTTAGCTCATCCCAATTTGCGTTCCCAAGCCATAAACACCAACGGCTTTTGCCACGGATAAATTCTTGTGATCCAAGCCACTTGTGAAAGAATTTCTCTGCACCAGGTTCAATTTGCAAGAATTCGATTTTCTGCTCATCAGTGAAAAGGTAATTGCCGTCGTCTATAGGCTGGGAGCCTATTCCCATTTCTGGAACATCTGATAATGGCTTACTTCTGCTGTAGACAAAAACGTCCGGAGCGTCTTTAAGATAAGCATTGATTCGGGCCACGGAAATCTGCTCTTCGTCAGAATCGGGCGTTGCGTGATAGAAGAGCGTCTTGGCCCCAACCTCGCGCGAGAAGCCCACGATGACGCAGAACACGTGTGCCTTGTCTGCTGCCTCGTTGTCCCAGCGGAAGGTGTTGTGCGCGAAGTCGATGTGGATACCCAGGTCGTGCAGGGGTTTCCAGAGGTTGGCGACCTGCTCGCCCTGGCATATCGAGTTGGTAGAAACCAGGGCGCAGCGCGTGCGCTTTCCCTGCGTGAACCTCGCAGCCTTCATGTACCAGGCCCCGCAGTAGTCGATGTTGCCTGCGTTCTTCGCACCATCGAAGACCTCAAGGAGCTCTGCCTTCTGCTCCTTGGACTGGTTACGGGCCCCAAGGAAGGGCGGATTGCCCACGAGGTACGTGAGGTCATCGGGAAACACCTCGGACCAATCGGTCTTGAGGGCGTTGCCCTCATGAAGGTTGCTGAGGCTCCTGAGCGGCAGGAAGTCGAAGTCATAGTCGACGTATATCTCCTGCGTCTTTCGGAGCATCTGCTCCTCGGTGATCCAAAGGGCGGTCTTAGCGACCGAGACGGCGAAGTCGTTTATCTCGATGCCGTACAGCTGGTCCAGGGACACGCGGACAGGGCTGTCCTGCGCAATGACGAGGGACGTCTGCCCCGCGTTGCCGGTCTCCTCGCTGAGCTCGTCCTCGATGATTCGGTTCTCGATGGTGCGCAGTTGCCGGTACGCCTCGGTAAGGAAGTTGCCCGAGCCGCACGCGGGGTCGCCGATGGTGATGGAGGCAACCTTGTCGTGCAGCCTCGCCAGGGCCTGCTTGCGTTTCGCCGCCGTCCTCTCGCCCTCGGCCTCGTGCAGCTCATCCCACAGCTCGTCGAGGAAGAGCGGCCTGAGGCAGCGCTCGATGTTCTCCACGCTCGTGTAGTGCATGCCCCCGGCATGGCGGGTCTCGGGGTTCAGCGTTCCCTCGAACACGCCGCCGAAGATTACGCCCGAGATCTCGCGCCAGTCGAAGTCCTGGGACGCGTCGGTGATGGCCTCGAGGATCTCCGGGGTCATCTGCGGGACGATGATGGAGGAGTCGGCGAACAGACCGCCGTTCACGTACGGGAAGGCCGCGAGGTCCTCGTCCATGTACTCGTCCCGCTTATCCAGGGGCGTGTCGATCGCCTCGAACAGGTCCACCAGCTTGCGGCGGAGCTTGGCAGGGTCACCCTCGCAGTACCTACCGAACGCCTGGTGCGATTGCAGGAGGTCGGCGTCCTCGGCGTAGAGCAAGAAGATGATTCGGGTGATGAGCACGTTGAGCGAGCGCTGCTCCTCCTGCGCGCGCTCGTCCTTCTCCTCGATGTGGTGGTACTGCTTGGCGAGGGCATCGTAGAGCCTGGAGACGTAGGCCCCGGCCTCGATGGAGAGCTGCTGCTCCTTGTGCAGGCGGCTCGTCTCGTTGGAGGTCAGGAAGGACAAGAGATACAGACTGTCCTGGAGCTCTTCGAGGGAAAACTCTTGCACGGTGTCCTCGGGCCTCTCGTTGTCGAGGTCGTAGAGACGGAAGGTCTCGAAGTTGCATGTCATCACCCAGCGGGGGCGCTCGGAGTACGGCAGGTGCCGCGCGTACCACATGGCCTGCTGGAGCGGCGTCTCCATGCCGCCGTTCCTGGGTTCGGGCTTATCGAGGTCGATGCCCCACGACTTCTGCTCGCAGAGAAAGTTGTGGTCAGAGACGAACACGTCGATGCGACGGCCTCTCACCTTCCGCTCGAAGTCAACGGAGCTGTCTATGGTGTTGGACGGGATGCCCAGGACGTTGATGAGCAGGTCGACCCAGAACTTTTGCGTGTCCTGCTGCTCGTTGTTGGAGCCCGCGGGGATGGCGGCAAGGCGCTTCTGCCACCGCTTGACGAACTCTTTTGCCTCTTTCTTGCTGGCAGGCATACCGGACCTCCTGCGTCGTTGTCACTTTCGGACAATTTTAAGGGGTAAAAGCCCTCTTCCAAGCGGAAGGGCGAGTTTTCGACGGTCCACGGTGTCGCAGGGTCCCAGGCGAAACCCGAAGACGCCGGGGCTGTTGGAAACTCGCCCATCTCACAGCAACGTCATCCTAGGTTTTCAACGCTTTCCATGGCCGAAGGGCTTCTTATAAGCCCGTAGGCTGTGGGAAGGGTTGAAAACCGGACTTTGGGCATAGCCCTTCACAAAAAAACTTTCTACCCAAATTCTACCCAACTGACGTTAACGATGCCCTTATATAAGAAAGCAGGTCAGACGATTTATACCGTCTGACCTGCATTTACTTCTGGTGCCCCCGGGCGGATTCGAACCGTCGACACCCGCTTTAGGAGAGCGGTGCTCTATCCCCTGAGCTACGGAGGCATGTTGTACTAGTGTAGCAGATTTGCGCCACTACCATGCAGCGCATAGCCGCTCTTCGAGATAGTCATCTGCGACGTTCTTTAATGACTAGTCGTTTAAGAACGTCGCAGATGACTAGTTGCCTTTGTGGAAGAGGTTTTTGATGACGGAGGGGATGCTCTTGGCGCCTTTAGCGGTCACGTCGATAAAATCGGGCGAACGAACGAGCTTGTCCTCGTCAATGTACTTACGCACCGCGCGTAGCGTTTCCTTGTCATTGCGCGTCGAAAACGTAAAGTGGCCGTTCTCTTTGGTAAAGATCGCAAAACGCGTGATCTTCTTGGTGCCGCGCAAAACCTCGGCGGCGATATAGTCGATCTCGTCCCACGGGATCTGAATAAAGTCCTCGGGATTGCGCTCGTTATAGTACTCAAACGCCTTATTGCCCACCATTACGTTACCGTGACTGGTAAGACCCATCAGGCAGGTTGCCGGCGTTGCCAGATCGACCGTGCTGTTCTGAGATTGCGCCATGCGCGCCTCGCCCTCCAAATAAAACAATCGGACCGCATCCAGTGTACCCACCGGGTGCGGTCCGTTTCAATGGCTTAAAAGCCCTTGCCTAGCAACTCTCGGTCTTAAGCCGAAGCGTGCTTACATGAAGCCGCAGACGCGACCGATGATGCCGACGGCGAAGAGAGCCAGGATGATGATGATCGGGCTGACCTTCTTCTTGAGGAGCTTGCAGACAAAAAGGGTCAGGCACACGGCAGCAAGGCCGGGGATGAGCTGATCGAGGTTAGCCTGAAGCGTGGTGACCTTCACCTGATCAAGGGCGTTAGCACCGATGGAGTTATACATCGTCAGTGCTTCCTTGACACCCTCAGAACCGGAGGGCAGGTTAGCCCAGTCGATAAAGGCGCCAGCAGACTGCGTGACCTTGGAGACGACCGGGGTGAAGGAGATGGACACCCAGCGCTCGACCAGGGCGCCGATGATGAACATACCCAGGATGGAAGCACCCTCGGTGACCTTGCCCATCAGACCGCCGGAGAGATCCTTGGCGATGGAAGAGCCGACCTTGTAGCCAAACTCCTGCGTGTACCACAGGAAGGCGTAACGAATGATGTTCCACGCGAAGAAGAACAGCAGCGGACCGGCGATGCTGCCGGACAGGGCCAGGGAAGCGCCCAGAGCGCCCAGAATCGGGCGAAGGGTGAACCAGAAGGCGGGGTCGCCGACGCCGGCGAGCGGGCCCATCATACCGACCTTGACGCCCTGGATGGCGACGTCGTCGATCGGAGCACCGTTGGCGCGCTCCTCCTCGAGGGCGAGGGTAACGCCAATGACGGGGGCGGAAACATAGGGGTGAGTGTTATAGAACTCCAGATGGCGCTTAAGCGCGGCAATCTGGTCGTCCTTGCTGGTGTAGAGCTTCTTGATCGCAGGGATCATCGAGTAGCACCAGCCACCGTTCTGCATACGCTCGTAGTTCCACGAACCCTGAAGGAACTGATGACGGAAGCAAACCTTCTGACGATCGGACTTAGAAAGCTGAATCTTGTTCTCTGCCATATGTATCACTCCCTTCCTACTCGTAGTCATTCAAAATGTCGCCGAGCGGGTCGCCGGAGCCACCGCCCATGCCGCCACCCTGCTTGGCCAGGTCCTTAAGGCCAAGGTAGATGAGGGCGAGGGAGATGCCGATGAGGCCCAGGGCGATCAGCGTAAGCTGAGGGATGGCAGCCAGGACGAAGCCGAGGATGAAGAACGGCCAGGTCTCCTTGGTGGCCATCATGTTGATGACCATGGCGTAACCGACGGAAGCGACCATGCCGCCGCCGACAGCCATGCCGCCGGACAGCCAGTCGGGCATAGCGTTAAGCGCGTTGGTAACGGCCTCGGCCGGGATGATGCACAAAAGCACTGCCGGGATGGCGATACGAACACCCTGCATGAGGATGCCAGCGTACTGCCAACGCTCGATACCGGCGAAGTCGCCCTTCTCGGCGCAGGCGTCCATGCCGTGGACCATAGCGGTGGCCAGGGTACGGCAGATCATGGTCAGGAACAGGCCGGCGACGGACAGAGGCACGGCGACGGCGATGGCGGCGGTAACGGCCTTGCCGGAATCAGTAACACCGCCGTTGAGGGCAAGTGTCATGATGATGGCAGATGCGACAGAAGCCAGGGCGGCGTCAGGTGCGACGGCGGCGCCGACGTTAGCCCAACCAAGGGCCATCATCTGAAGCGAACCGCCCAGGAGGATGCCCTCCTGAAGGTGACCGGTTACGAGACCGATAAGCGTGCACGCAACGAGCGGCTGATGGAACTGGAACTGATCCAGAACGCCTTCCATACCGGCAAGCAGCGCGATAATCGCGATTAGAACAATAGTAAGCGCGGACATGTATCGGACCCTCCTTTACTATGCTTGAGTGGCCAGTTCGGCCTTAGCTTTCTTCAACATGGCGTCGAGATCCTCGGAGGAATCCGAAGGAACCTTGCGGACCTCGAACTTGACGCCCTTGGCCTTGAGAGCCTCGATGGTCTTGACATCGTCATCGCCCATAGCGACAGCGTTGGTGACGACGACCTTGCCCTTGGAGTGAGCCATAGAACCGATGTTGACTTCCTTGATATCGACGCCGGCCTCGATGGCCTTGAGCAGATCCTGCGGGTTCTCGAACAGCAGCATGGCCTTGGTGTCACCAAAGCGCGTGTCCTTGACGACCTCGGCCATCTTCTTAATGGGCACAACGTTGGCATGGACTCCCGGAGGGGCAGCCTGCTCGATCATGGTCTTTCGGAGCTCGTCGTGGGCAACGCCGTCGGAAACCACGATGATGCGGTTGGGGTTGATCTGCTTGGTCCACGTGGTGGCCACCTGACCATGAAGCAGACGGGTGTCGATACGGACGTGGGCGATCTTGATGCGCCCGTCGCCGATGACCGTTCCCGGAGGGATGGCGCCTGCAGGAGCAGCAGCGGCCGCAGCCGGCTTCTTCTCCTCGGGCTCCAGAGACTCGGGCTTGACGCGCACGCCGGCCTTAGCCTCAGTCACGAGATGTTTTGCGATCGCATGTGCAGTGTTCTTTGCGTCAAAGCGCTGCGAATATGCCTCGATGAGCATAGGCAGGTTGACACCGGTGACGATAGCCCAGGAATCGTGGCCCTCGATGAGCCCGCTGATCTGGTTGAACGGCGTGCCGCCCCACAGATCAACGAGGAAGAGCACCTGCTCCTGGTCCTCGAAGGAAGCGATTGCCTCCTCGACCTTGGCGCGGAAGTCGTCGGGGCCCATGCTCGGCTCGAGCGAGACCACGGCTACAGACGGCTGATCGCCAAAGACCATCGAGCCCGTCTGCTTGATTCCAGCCGCCAAGTCACCATGGCTAGCAAGAACAATACTTACCATCACATAACCTCCTTTTTGTCTACGTAATTCCTACACGACAAAAAAGAGTATAGCTGCAAATACAGCAGAATTATATGAAAAACTGCAAAAGCTAGCATTATTTGTTTAAACGTCTTGTTTTGTTACAAGCTGATTACATTCCAGTATTTTGACTGATTTGCAGCTGAGGATTGATAGCTGATCTATTTACATGACCGAATTGAGCACGCTGTTCATTATTGCCGGTTTTAAACAGACACAAATGTGCTCGGGTTGAGGCCATTTCGTTTAAACAGATGGTGCTTGACTAATGGTAAGAAATATGCTCTAGCAAAGTAGTCGTTGGGGACGTTCTTTAATGACTAGTCGTTTAAGAACGTCCCCAACGACTAAATTAGGCGATGTGGAGGGGGTTGGCGGCGTCGACGGCATCGGGGGCATCGGAGAGGCCATCGGGGGCAGCGTCTGTCGGGTCCTCGTCGGGGGTCTCGATCTGCTTGATCATGACCTCCTGGCCCTGCAGCAGATAGGTCTCGCCGCTACCGCAATGGGGGCAGGTCTTGCCGTGCTCGACCGTCGCGTAGTCGCAGCCGCACGCGTCGCAATGCGTCACGGCCTCGACGGGCTCCACGATAAGCTCCGCGCCCTGCGCGATGGGCTTTTTATCTGCCGCCCAACGCCAAGCGTCAAGCAGCAGATCGGGAACGACGCCCGAGACCTCGCCCAGGAGCAGCGTCACGCTCGAAACGCGACTCACACCATTGGCGCGCGCCACATTCTCGACATCGCGAATGATATGATAAACGATTCCCAATTCGTGCAAGGTAGAAACCTTTCAACAACGGTTGATGCGATGTCAACTAAACGTCAGTGAGCGACGCTCCGCGCCGCTCACTAACTTGTTAGTTTCTTTTACTTCTTCCCAAATTTAATCTTGATCGCGCGTTTCAAAGCGTACTTGCCGAGGCTGGGGAGCTTTTGCTCGTACTTGACCATCGTGGAGCACTCGGGGCGGTCGCGATCCAGATGGATGGCATCGAACGCGCACTTGGTGGTGCACAGACCACAGCCGATGCACTTATTGGGGTCGACGATCGAGGCACCGCAGCCCAGGCAGCGAGCGGTCTCGGCGCGCACCTGCTCCTCGGTAAAGGTCTCGACGTACTCGCTAAAGGGCGCAGCCTTCTCGCGCTCGCGGTCGACACGTGCCACCTCGCGGCTCGCGTTGTCATAGCTCTCAATCACAACATCGTCGCGGTCGAGCGCGGTGTAGCGGCGCTGGTTGCGGCCGATGGTGAGCGTGGAGCCCGGCTGCACAAAGCGATGGATGGACACAGCGGCCTCGTGACCGGCAGCGATGGCGTCGATGGCAAAGCTGGGGCCGGTGTAGACGTCGCCGCCCACAAAGATGTCGGGCTCAGCGGTCTGGTACGTCTGCGGATCGGCAAGAGCACCCTGGCCGCGGCCAAGCTCCACCTTGGAGCCAGCCAGCAGGTCGCCCCACACAATGGACTGGCCAATCGACATGACGACGCGGTCGGCATCGACGCGGCGCAGGTCGTTCTCGTCGTACTCGGGCGCAAACCGGCCCTCGTCGTCAAAGACGCGCGTGCAGCGCTTGAAGGTGATGCCGCACACACGACCCGCATCGTCCAGGTGAACCTCCTTGGGACCCCAGCCGCAGCTGATGCGAGCACCATCCTCGATGGCTTCGCGACGCTCCTCCTCGCTGGCGGGCATCTGAGCCTCGCTCTCCAGGCAGAACATCTCAACATGCTCGGATCCCAGACGGCAGGCGTTGCGCGCGACATCGATGGCCACGTTACCGCCGCCCACCACGATGGTGCGACCGAGCAGTGCGTCGATCTTGCCACTGTTGACCTCGCGCAAAAAGTCGACGGCCACCGTCACATCCTCGGCGTCCTCGCCCGGAATACCGGCTAGGCGGCCGCCCTGGCAGCCGATGGCCACATAAAAGGCCTTAAAGCCTTGCTCGCGCAGCTCGTCGAGCGTCACATCGCGACCGACCTCCACGCCATAGCGGAACTCGGCACCCATCAGGCGAATAACCTCGACCTCGGCCTCGATAACGTCCTTCTCCAGCTTAAAGCTGGGAATACCGTAGGTGAGCATGCCACCCGGGCGCTCGTTCTTCTCGAACACGACGGGCTTGTAGCCCTTCTCGGCCAGATAGAAGGCGCAGGACAGACCGGCCGGACCGGCACCGATGATGGCGATCTTCTGATCGAAGCCGCCGGCGCGCGTCGGCGTCACCACGGGCGGGACATAACGGGTCGCGGCATCCAAGTCGCGCTGGGCGATAAACTTCTTGACCTCGTCGATCGCCACGGCGGCATCCACGCGGCCACGGGTGCAGGCGTCCTCGCAGCGGCGGTTGCACACGCGGCCGCAGATTGCGGGCAGCGGGTTCTCGCGCTTGATGAGCGCCAGCGCCTCGTCATAGCGACTCTGCGCCGCAAGCTTCAGATAGCCCTGAACAGCGACATGCGCGGGGCAGGCCGTCTTGCAGGGCGCCGTGCCGGACTCATGCGTCTCGATGCGGTTGTCGTTGCGGTAGTTGGGCGACCACTTGGTGTGGTCCCACTTGGTGGCATCGGGCAACTCTTGGCGCGGATACTCGGGCACCTGTCCGCCCGCCTTTTTGCTGCAGAGCTTCTGGCCGAGCTTGGCGGCCCCGGCCGGGCATACCTCAACGCAGCGACCGCAGGCCACGCACTTGTCTTTTTCGACCTTGGCGACATAGGCAGAGCGCGACAGGTTGGGCGTGTTGAACAGCTGCGAGGTGCGCAGGGCGTAGCACACGTTAACGTTGCAGTTGCAGATGGCGAAGATCTTGTTCTCGCCGTCGATGTTGGTAATCTGGTGCACAAAGCCGTTGTCCTCGGCCTGGCGCAGGATGTCGTAGACCTCCTCGCGCGTCACATAGTGGCCGCGGTCGGTCTCGACCACGTAGTCGGCCATATCGCCCACGGCAATGCACCAGTCGCGTGGATCGTCGGCGCAGCCCTCGCCCATCACGCGACGGCTCGCGCGGCAGCTGCAGGTGCTCGCGGCATACTTGCCGTCGTATTTATCGAGCCAGTGCTCAATATGCTCAATCGGCACCGAGGTGCTCGAGGCGTCGATGGCCTTCTCGACGGGAATGACATGCATGCCGATGCCGGCGCCTCCGGGCGGCACCATCGGCGTAGCACGGGACAGCGGGCCCTTGGACGCCTGCTCAAAGAACTTGGCATAGACCGGATGCTCCTCGAGCTGGCTCACGCGCATGTTGAGGAACTCGGCAGAACCCGGTACCAGCATGGGCAACACCCATTGCTTGGCGCGCTCGGGGTTTTCCCAGTTGTACTCGAGCAGACCCGTGTAGCTCATGTCGTCGAGCATCTTCTCGATATCGGCTTCGGGCATGCCGGTGAGCTTGACCATCTCGGGCAGCGTATAGGGACGACGCATCTTCATCTTGCAGAGCACTTCGGCCTGCTCGTCGGTTGCGGCCTCGGCAAACGACCAGTACTCGTAGCCCAGCAGCTCGTCGCGGTGCAACAGGCGGTTGGTGCAGTGCTCGCACAGTTTGACGATAGTCTCGCGCGGATGCTCCGGCAGCGGCGGCACAAACTCCGCTCCGATATCGGGCTCGGTATAGCTAATCCCCGGTCCGTTGAGAATCATAGTCGTCCCTTCTCTTGCCACAGCCCGGCGAGACCGCAGCGCCCCTCTTTGTACGGGCTCGACATGCCCCCATGCCGTTCACCCGCTATTGTTGACATTGTGTCAAAAACAGTATTGACGAACCGTCAACAATATTCAAGACTGTTAGGCGAACGGTCGGGCCCAAACGGATGAAAGGCGGCAAACGTATGAGTGACAACACGGCAAACATCTCTGTCACTGATGCCGTCCTCGCGCCCGACAGCACGGCAAAGCGCCTGACGGGTGACGAGCGCCGACGCGAGATTCTCGCCGCCGTGAGCGCCGTGAGCGCTGAGCTGGGCGTGTCCCATCTTTCGGTATCGGCCGTGACCAAGCGGGTTGGCTGCACGCGCTCACTGTTCTACCACTACTTTGCCGATATGGACGCCGCCGTCACCGCCGTTATGGACGAGGCGATCGACGGCTTTATCGCCGAGCTCGAACAGTGGAACGCCAGCCGCACGGTTGGCGACATCGAAGGCGCACTCGACACCGTCGCTCCGCTCTTTAAACGCCTGGTCGTGAGCGGCCACGAGTTGCCGAGCACCCTGACCTCCAGCAGCGGCGCGCTCTACGGCGGCTTTCTGCACAACGTGGTCCAGCGCGTGGCGCAATACATCTGCGACACCACCGTGGTGGATTTTGTCGCCCATCATGAGCTCCGCATTGACCATGTCTACGAGACGTTCTACACCCTCATCATGGGGTTGTTGATGTATATCCGCACGCACCCCGATGTGCCCGACGAGACGGTCAAGGAAATCATCGCCTCGACACTCCATATCGAGGGCTATACCGCCAAGTATCCGGAGCGCAAGCCCCAGAACTGACGACATTTGGCCAAACTGCCCGCGATCAGAAGAGGGGCCGCGGGCGTGTGAAAGGAGAGCAGCATGCTGTTCGATGTTTGGGGTAGCAATACCCTTATCCACTGGGCCGGCTGGGCCATGGTCTTTATTGGCCTCATCGTGCTCAACGAGGTCGGCCGCCGCACCAAGCTCGGCGCGGCCATCATCTTTGGCGTGGCTCCGCTGGCCATGACCATCTACTGCGTCGCCATCGCCATCGGCGTTTCGCAGGGTGCCGAGTGGGCGCTCACCAACCCCACCCATGTGTACCAGAACAGCTGGTTCCACTACGCCAAGGTGTACGCAGCGCTCGCCGGCTGCTGGGGCTTCATTGCCATTAAGTACCAGTGGGGCAAGATCGGCAAGGCGCACTGGTTCCGCGCATGGCCGTTTGTGATCGTCGCCATCAACATCATGATCGCCGTCGTGTCCGACTTTGAGAGCGCCTATCACTTCTTTGTCCTGGGCGAGTCCACCTGGGTCACCTCCGAAGGTGCCACGCAGCTGGCCGGCTGGAACAACGTGTTCAACGGCATCGCCGGCATCATCAACATCTTCTGCATGACCGGCTGGTGGAGCGTCTACGCCTCCGAGGACCAGACCGACATGCTGTGGCCCGACATGACCTGGGTCTACATCATCGCCTACGATATCTGGAACTTCTGCTACACCTACAACTGCCTGCCCACCCACTCCTGGTTCTGCGGCTTTGCGCTGCTGCTGGCGCCCACCGTCGCCGCCTTTATCTGGAACAAGGGTGGCTGGATTCAGAACCGCGCCTTTACGCTGGCTATTTGGTGCATGTTTGCCCAGGTGTTCCCCTACTTCCAGGAGGAGTCCATCTTTGTGACCCACTCCACGCTCGACGCAGGCGCCGCCACCGCGGTCTCGGTCGTCGCGCTGATCGCCAACATCGCCGCGATCATCTACATCGCCTACCGCGCCAAGAAGCTCGGCCGCAATCCCTACAAGCAGGATGTCTTTGAGGGCACCAGCGACTGGGAGAAGGCTACCGCCCGCCGCGCCAAGGTCGATTACGCGCACGCCGAGTAACGTGCCTGACGCAAACGCCGCTTGAATGTGAAGTCGCCTGGCCGACTCCGCGCAATGCAACGTATTGCATGCCCCCGGGAAGCGATTTGTCCGCTTTCCGGGGGCTTTTTGTTGTTGCGCGTGCATTCACGCACATATTCACAATGTATCGCGCAGATAAAATCATATTTCCGACCGCACGCCAGCTCTATCTGGCTCCACTTTTGGGTACATTGTTGTCCCGATATTGAGCTTGGGGGATATATGAAAGATGAGACGAGGGGCCAAGAGGACGCGGCCCAAGATGCAGAGGCATGTGCCGAGGCCTTGGAGAGCTTAGACCGGATTTCACTCGATGAGATTGCGTTTGACGATTCGGACGTTGACGTGCAGGATGAGCCGGAAGCCGAGGCGCAGTCCGATGATCAGGATGCAGACGACGTTGAGCCTGCCGAAGATGAGGCAGATCACGAAGACACCGAAAGCGAGGCCGGCAACCAGCCCGAATCCGACACGGGCGAGGAAACCGTCTTGCTCAACAGCTTGCCAGCCGAAGATTCGCTGACCCGTGAGCTTCCTGGCCTAGGTTCCGCACCAGCCGTGGACGAGACCATCGCCATGGGCGATATTCCCCTGCCGTCCGTTCCCTCGGCACGCGAAGCCGAGGTTCGTCATCGTAAGATGTCGCCCAAGCGCCGCAACCTAATGGTTGCCGGCGTTGTGGCCGTCGCGCTCGTCGCCGGCGGTGCAGGCTATGCTGCCTGGAACGAATATCAGCAAGAGCAGGCTGCCGCTGTCGCCGCCAATGCCCACACGATGATGTCAGTGCAGATTGGCGTGCATGCCGCTGGCCTCGACTGTTCCACTGGCTCCAAGATTCCCGTACAGGTGAGTGGGCAGGATTCTGACGCCTCCTCCGTGAGCGAAACGCTCTATGTTGACGAGCACGGCCGCGGCATCAAACTGCTGCCCGGCGATTACACGCTCTCCATCGCTGCCTCCCCCATCGCGGCCGACGGCACCATCTATACCGTCCCGACCACCAAGACGCAGGTCACCGTTAAGAGCGATGGGCAGGATTTAAGTGCCCAGGCTACCTTTAAGCTCAAGGTGCCTTCTGCCGACACGGTAACCGACGACCAGATCGATGCCGCCGCCAAATATGCCGAGGAGGGCGGTTGTAGCTCTGCCGCGGCCGCCAAGATACTTCAGCAGGCGGCAACCGCTCGCCGTGATGCCGCCGCCAACGCCGTGAGCGCAAGCGAGGCGCAGGCAGCCCGCGACGCTGATGCTCGGCATAAGGCAACGAACCTGTATCAGCTCGTTATTCCCGTTGAGTGGTACGGCAAAGTCGCAACTTGGCAAAACGGCAGCACGCTGTGCATCTATCTTGCCGGCGACAGCAATACGCCGATTGTGACGCTCGTCGCGGTGCGCGACGGCGAGAGCTTTACGCCCGATGAGGGCGATACGGTTTTGGGCACGGCAAACCTTGGTAACGGCTACACGGTCTACGCCAGCGGCCCCGTCTATCCGTATGTGGTGCCCCAGACCATCAACGGGCGGACGCAGAATCCCGTGTCGACCTACCCCATGGACACGGCCATTGAGCTTGTCGAGCTCACGACCGGCAACCGCTACACCTACAGCCAGATTAAGAACGTGCTGGTCGGCAAAGACGGCAAGGCCGACGCCGCGACCAAACTCGAGACCGACTACCTCGCCCAGATTCTCCTGCCGAGCATCAAGGCCCAGGACTAGCCGGGCGCATCATGGTGCTCCCCAACCGTGATGAAGGGGCCAGGAGGTCCTGGCCCCACAGATCCGTAGATGATTAGGCAAGGAGCCACTTCCATGCGGGAACAACGTGTACCACACCGTGCTCGCATGGAATATCGGCCTGCTCATCCATGGTAACGATTGCCGACTCACCAAGATCGAACTGGGCCATCGAGGCATCAAGCGCGGCAATTTCGCGCTCGCGCGTTTTCTCACTTGCCATCTCCACGCTAACCTGGATCAGGCTATAAGCCCGCATGAGAAGTGCGTCCCCAGCCACAAAGTCCACCTCATGGCTTTTGCTCTTCTCTTTGATCAGCAGGCGGCAGACCGATCCGATCCTCACCGCGGGAGTCCTTCTTCTTAGCGCGTTGAACACTGCGGTCTCGAGCCTCTGGCCCTGGTCCAATGCCGATGCGGGAGAGAATGCTCCAAACATCGCGGGATCGACAGCGTAGACCTTAGACGCAGACCGCATGTTATTTGCCAGTGAACGTGTGAACTCCGGCACGGAGAACAGCAGGTAGGCATCCTCATAATACTCAAGTAAGTCGCTGAGCGAATTACGACTGACGGGTATCTGCCTGCTCTTGAACTCGTTGTACACTTTGTTCACCGACAGCTCTCGTCCCGAAGATGCCATGCACCGCGCCAGAAACAGCGAGGCCAAACGGGGGTTCTTGACGTCGTAACGCTCAATGACGTCCATAGCGACCGTTCGCGAAGCATATTCCTGTAGCAGCTGAATCGCGTCTGTGGGCGTCTGCTCAAGCGTCGCGATGAATCCCCCTCGTTCAAGATATCCGATCAGATGATGTCGAAGCAGCGCTGCATCGCTTGGGGAAAAGGTCGCATCTGGCTCGAAAACGCTCCCCGTCTTATATCGAACGTATTCCGAAAAACTCAACGGAAAAAGCTCTCGTATAAGAGAACGACCCCTGAACTCGCTCTTAAGTTCTGAGGACAGCATCTTAGAAGAAGATCCCGTCACATAGACGGTCGCTTTCTCCGTATCGACTACACGCCGCAGAAACGCACCCCATTCGGGAATTTCCTGGATCTCGTCAAAGAAAATGTAAGCGCCCTCGGTTCGAGCAGCAGGATGCAGCGCATAGAACGTGTCGAGCACGTCCGCCAGCAGCGATGGCTCATACGGGCGCAAGCGCTCGTCCTCAAAATTAAAGTAAAGCATCCGATCAAGCTCGACGCCCCGGCCCCGAAGCCGCTGCATCTCCTGATACAGGCGATACGTCTTTCCACAACGGCGGGCCCCCACAACCACGTTTACGATGTTGTCGCGCTTTGGCTCCTGTGGGTTTCCCAGATCAAGGTTTCGCTCAAAGACCTGTGGAACCCCCTGCTGTTCAAAGTCCTTTATTTTCTGGGCGATCAAGTCGTTGAATGCCATGATTCTCCAATCTTGCTCTCTAGCTAATCAAAATTATACCGATTCTTGATTAGTAAAAGAGCAAGATTACGTGCAACTTGATTAATAGAAAATCAAGTTTTACTGTTGCCGAGCATCAAGGTCCAAGACTAGCAGCCCACGACGCCCAAATTAGCTACTTAACGCCAGGGGTCGGCCTCGAACATCGGCTCGCGCTCGGGGCGGCGATCGCTGTAGGGATCGTAGCCGTCGTCGTCCTCGTTCTCGGCACGGATGTAGGGGTCGCGCGGCTTGGGTGTCGGCTTAGGCGCAGGCTTGGGTGCGGCGGGTGCGGCATCGGTCGCCGGCGTGTTCGTCTTATTCTTGTCTATCATCTGCATATCTCCTCGCCATGTACTCATGCTCAACATCATCGATTGTCGCACGAAAAAGGGCGGCGGACCCATTGGATCCGCCGCCCTTGGCGTTTAGAGACGGCTGGTAGATTTTAAGGCATGTCCCGAAAATCTACTCGGCGTCGGGGACCTCGTAGGTGGCCGTCGGCGTGTTGTCGCACACGACGGTAAAGCCGCCGTCCTTGTCGACATCGACCGTCACCTGATCGCCCTCGCGCACCGTGCCGTCGATGATAGCGACTGCGATCGCATCCACGACCTCGCGCTGGACCAGACGCTTGAGCGGACGGGCGCCAAAGACCGGGTCCAGGCCGCCCACGGCAAGCATCTGCTTGGCCGCCGGGGTGATGGCAAGCGTCATGCGCTCCTTGGCCAGACGTGCGCGGACATCGGCGAGCTGGATATCGACGATCTTTTCGATCTGCGCCATACCGAGCGGATGGAACACAACGATATCGTCGATACGGTTGAGGAACTCGGGGCGGAAGGTCTGAGCCATGGCCGCGTCGACCTGGTGGCGCATCTCTTCCTCGTCCTTGCCCGAAAAATCGGCGATGGCCTTAGAGCCCACGTTGCTCGTCATGATGATAATCGTGTTCTTGAAGGACACTTGGCGACCCTGGCCATCGGTTAGACGGCCATCGTCGAGCACCTGCAGCAGCACGTTAAAGACATCCGGGTGAGCTTTCTCCATCTCGTCGAGCAAGATCACGGAGTACGGACGACGGCGCACGGCCTCGGTGAGCTGGCCGCCCTCGTCGTAGCCCACGTATCCCGGAGGCGCACCGATCAGACGCTGGACGCTGAACTTCTCCATGTACTCGGACATGTCGATACGCACGAGCGCGCGCTCGTCGTCAAACAGGCACTCGGCCAGCGCCTTGGCGAGCTCGGTCTTGCCCACGCCGGTGGGGCCCAGGAAGAAGAAGCTGCCGATGGGCTTGTCCGGATCGGAGAGTCCCGCGCGGCTGCGGCGCACGGCCGCGGCGACGGCAGACACGGCCTCGTCCTGGCCGATAACGCGCTTATGCAGCTCACCCTCCAAGCCCTTGAGCTTGTCGAGCTCGCCCTGCATCATCTTGGACACGGGCACGCCGGTCCAGGCGCTCACGACCTCGGCGATCTCATCGGAGGTCACCTGCTCGTTGAGGCCCTCGCCGTCCTGCCGCTTTTGCGCCTCGAGCGCGGCCTCGGAATCCTGAATCTGCTGCTGCAGACCCGGAATCACGGAGTAGCGTAGCTCGGACGCACTGCCCAGATCGCCGTTGCGCGTCGCGCGTTCCTCCTCGCTCTTGGCCTCATCGAGCTGGCCTTTGAGCTCCTGAACGTGGTCGATGGCGTTCTTTTGGTTGAGCCAGCCGGCCTTCTGCACGTTGAGCTTTTCCTGGACCTCGGCGATCTCCTGGCGCAGCGCCTCCAGACGCTCCTTGGAGGCATCGTCGGTCTCCTTCATGAGCGCTTGCTCCTCAATCTGCAACTGGGTGAGCTGGCGCGTGGTGGCGTCAATCTCGACCGGCATGCTGTCGAGCTCCATGCGCAGGCGGCTTGCGGCCTCATCGACCAGGTCGATGGCCTTGTCGGGCAGGAAACGATCGGCGATGTAGCGATCGGAGAGGTCGGCGGCGGCCACGAGCGCGCTATCGGTGATGTGCACGCCGTGGAAAATCTCGTACTTCTCCTTCAGACCACGCAGGATCGAGATGGTGTCCTCGACGGTAGGCTCGCTCACCATAACGGTCTGGAAACGACGGGCGAGCGCCGCGTCCTTCTCGATGTACTTACGGTACTCGTCGAGCGTGGTCGCGCCGATCGCGTGCAGGTCGCCGCGGGCGAGCGCCGGCTTGAGGATGTTACCGGCGTCCATGGAGCCCTCGGTAGCGCCCGCGCCCACGATGGTGTGGAGCTCATCGATGAACAGGATGACCTTACCCTCGGACTTCTGCACCTCCTTGAGCACGGCCTTCAAGCGGTCCTCGAACTCGCCGCGGTACTTGGCGCCGGCGACCAGCGCGCTCATGTCGAGCTCGATGAGGTCGCGGTCGCGCAGGGTGCTCGGCACGTCGCCGGCCACGATACGCTGGGCGATGCCCTCGACGATGGCCGTCTTGCCGACGCCCGGCTCGCCGATGAGCACGGGGTTGTTCTTGGTGCGGCGGGACAGAACCTGGATGGTACGGCGAATCTCGTCGGTACGACCGATGACCGGGTCGAGCTTGCCGGCACGGGCGAGGTTGCAGATGTTGCGGCCGTACTGCTCCAGCGCTTCAAACTGGGTCTTGTCCTCGGCAGACGTCACGCGGTCATCGCCGCGCAGCTCCTCGTAGACCTGCTCGATACGCTCCTTGGTAACGCCGGCGTCGCGCAGCACGCGGCCCGCCTCGCCCTTGTCCTCGGCAAGCGCCATCAGCAGATGCTCGGTCACCACAAAGCTGTCGCCCATCTTGGTGGCCTTCTTCTCGGCCTTTTCGATCACGCGGACGAGCTCGTTGGAAAGACCCATCTGCTGGCCTTCGCCCGAAACCTTGGGCGCGCGGTCGATGGCGTCCTGGGTGGAGCGCGCAAGCTGGGCCGGGTCGGCACCGATGCGCTCGATAATCACGGAGATATTGCGCTCGCCGGCACCGAGCAGGGCGGACAGCAGGTGAATCGGCTCCACCGCGCCGGCCTGCGCGTCGGCAGCCGTGCTCATGGCGGTCTGTAACGCCTCGCGCGACGTCATTGCTAGCTTATCGATTCTCATGGAATCACCTCTCTTGGGGCGGCCGCCCTACGGGGCGGCTTCACGTTGTTCGAGAAGTATTGTTGCCAGCTTTACGCGATCTTATACATAAATCTAAGTCTCTATATATAAGATTTTCTGAGTGATTGAAAGATAGGGAGCAGGTTCGCTCACCCGCTACGGCCTCGTCCCCTTACTATCTCAATCTGTAACATCTAGCGGCTGTTTATGGCTCTAGATGTTACAGATCGAGATGAAATGACCAGCGGCACCCGTTTATCTAAATCTGTAACATCTAGTCAGCAAATAGAGCTCTATCTGTTACAAATCGAGACGAACAGAAAACACCCGGATCAAAAATCTAAATCTGTAACACCAGGCCCACTTTTAGCGGCCAAGATGTTACAGATCGAGACAGACCGAAAACCACCACAAAGGGGACAGGCACCTTTGTGGTGGTCGCGGTCTCTACTCCTTCGCCGAACCCGTACTTCCCGATTCGACGGTCCAGGGCATCTCATCCTCGAACAGCCATGTACGGGCAGACCCACTATCGCGTGCAGTCTGCGGGTCGGGCAAGCAGGTCTGTTCATAGGCATCCTGAATGCACTGACCCATAAAATCGTTGAGCTCGGCCTGGTTGCCCTCCATGACATAGGCGGCATCGCCGTCCAAGATGTAGATGCCCGGACCCTCATTGCCCTCGTAGCCCGGATCGTACGAGACATCACATAACTTTGCGCCGTTTGCAGTGTCCAGCTCGATGGAAGAGTGGCATCCGCCAACCATGTCGTTCGCTTTTGCCCGATAGGACGCATATCCGTACCAACGCTTAAATGTTTTGCCCTTGAGTAGCTCGGACGCCCTATCGATCAGGCTTGTATCCGTGGTATAGCGCATGGCCCCAAGCTGAATACGCGGATAATTGCTAATACCCAGCACAGCCGGCTGCTCATCAAAATCAACGGTAATGGTCTCGGACTTGTCGTCGCCGGTCAGAAGTTCGACAGATTGAGTCACAGGCTTGACCACCGGCTCCGTCACCGCAGCAGGTAGAAACGCCATGCCGACAGTGCCCATGCCAACCACGGTAATCGCAAGCGCCAAGACAATCAATCCAATACGGGCAGAACGGCTCACGGCAAAACACCCCACAATGCAAACCTTCGCCACCTGCACTAATGATACCGCCAGCTAACACTATTACCAAAAGAAGCCGCGCGCTCCTCACCACCACAAAGGGGACAGGCACCTTTGTGGTGGTTTTCGACGCTAACGGTCGACCATCTCGCGCCATGAGATTAAACTTGAATTGTTCTCTGAACATATCCATTTCTGCCTATCCTCAACAGATCTTTGTCTCGAGGAGCGCATATGAAGCCGTCTCATTCCACCGGTCGCAACGTCATTACCATTTTCGCCATACCCATCGCGATGTTCTTCTTTATCGTCGTCACGCCCTTTTCCCTCGGTATCGCCTCGCCCTTCGATTTATGCGGAATGGTCGACGCCGGCTCGCGTGCCACCTCGCTCTCCTTTATCTGTCGCGGCGTGTTTTACGAAGATGGAATTCCCACCGGAATTTGGCGGTCAAAGTTACCGCTGCTCGGTCAGATCGACGGATGCTCCCCCTATTTCTGCCTTGGACCTCAGGCGCTAAACTATCTAATCGACGACCAGCCACTCGACTCCATCACCCTCGCCTACGACTACGCACCAAACACCGATGAGCGCCACATGAACCAAGTCCTCGACAAGATGCTTGGACAGTGCGGGCTCACCGAGGAGGCCGGTCGAACCATCTATAGCAACCAGAAATTAAAGCGAACAGAACTCCGCCGTGTCGGAAAAATCAAAGGGCGAAACGGGGCCGCCTACTGGGATGCCTGGGCAACACGCGACAAGGGCGAATTCGGACACAGCACCTATATGGTCACTGTCTACACCAAAGACGGAATTAAGGACAATGTTGACGATTTCGCGTCATCCAAACTCGGCATCCCCAAAACAACCAAGCCCGCCAGCCCAGATGAAATCCTGTAGAGACGCTCATTAGAATGTCGTTCAGCGAGCACGGCAGCATCGAGCTCGCCCACCACCACGAAAGGGACAGGCCCCTTTGTGGTGGTTTTCGACTCTGGCACTCGACTGTCTCGATCTGTAACATCTAGCGGCCCTTTTCGATCCTAGATGTTACAGATTGAGATGAAATGATCGGCGGCGATCGTTTGTCTCAATCTGTAACAACCGCTCGTCAAATAGGGGCCCAGATGTTACAGATCGAGACAAACGGAACCACCACAAAGGTGCCTTTCCCCTTTGTGGTGGCCCCAGCGATTCCCGTCTCAAAAAAAGAGGCCGCCCCAATAAAAAAGGCGGCTTCAAGCCCATTCTATTTTAGCGTCCCTCAAGACCCAACGAGAACGTCGCGGTAGCCCCGGCCACACCTTTCCCTCGGGCGACCCTCGCGAAGCGCGTGAGCACGAGGGAAAGGTGTGGCAGGGGCGTACAGCAGAGTTACTCGGCAGCGGCCTTGAACTTGTTGTAGTTGATCAGGCAGCCGGCCTTGACGATGGCACGCTCCTCGGCCGTCATATCGGCAATGTAGAGCTCAATCCGCTCGACCGCACCATCGGCGCGCACCACGTAGGCGGCGATGTCCTTTAGGTCGCCATCGAGCGCGGCACGGATACCCGGCACAAAGACGTAGTCGCCCACCTCAAAGCTGGGCTCGGCCTCCATCTGGAAGGGAACCATGCCCCAGTTCATGACGTTGGAGCGATAGCGCTTGGTGGCGTACTCGTGGACGATGTTGGCCAGGCCGCCGATCACGCGCTGGCAGCTCGCAGCCTGCTCGCGGGCAGAACCGTCGCCCGGCTTCTTGGCGTAGAGCATGGAGCCGTACTCGGTCGCCTTGGCATCGGCCGCGACGCCCACGCCGGCCAGCACCTCAAACACGCCGGCAAGCTCGGCATCGAGCGCCGCTAGGTCGCCCGCGGCCTCGCCGGCCACACGACGCTTCTCCACGGCGTCGACCTCCTTGGAACGACCCACGTAGGCCGGGTCGCGGCGGCTGAGCGTAAACTCAGCCAGGCCCAGCGGATTGGAGCGGAAGGAGCTCGTCTCGCCCGAGGGAATGAGCTCGTCGGTCGTGGTGACCGGGTCCATGATCTTGGAGCACACCTTGAGCAGGATGTCGTCGCCGAGGGGCTCCATCGCGGGCCACGGCTTGATGTTGGGGCCCTCGACCAGCTCGTCGGCGGGCTCCGCCTTGCCAAAGCCCCAGTACACGCGCTTTTTGTACGGCGCGTCGTCAAAGGTGTACTCGCAGGCCTCGTCCCAGGTGTCCTCGGGCAGGTCGGTCGCCGGCGTCAGGACGCCGCCGTTGGCAGCCGTCGCCGCGATGGAGCGGGCGTCCATCAGAGCCACGGCGCTCAGCTGGCCATTGCCCGGCTTGGAGCCCTCGCGGTTGGGGAAGTTGCGCGTGGTGTGACGAATGGACAGGCCGTTGTTGGCGGGCGTGTCGCCGGCGCCGAAGCACGGGCCGCAGAATGCCGTGCGCACGATCGCGCCGGCCTCCATAAGATCGTAGATATAGCCGCGGCGCGTAAGCTCGAGTGCCACGGGCTGGCTCGTGGGATAGACCGACAGCGAGAACTCGCCGCAGCCGGTGTTGGCGCCCTTGAGCACGCGGGCAGCCTGGACCACGGAGTCGTAGTTGCCGCCCGAGCAGCCGGCGATGACGCCCTGCTGCACATGCAGCTTGCCGTCGACGATCTTGTCGAGCAGGCTAAAATGCGTCTTGCCCTCGCCGATCTTGGCGGCCTCGAGCTCCACCTCGTGAAGGATGTCCTCGAGGTTCTCGTTGAGCTCTTCGATCTCAAAGCCGTTGGAAGGATGGAACGGCAGGGCGATCATGGGCTTGATGCTCGACAGGTCGACCTCGACGCAACCGTCGTAGTAGGCGACATCGGCGGGCTTGAGCTCGCGGTAGTCGTCGCCGCGACCGTGCATGGTCAGGAATGCGTGCGTGTCCTCGTCGGTGGCCCAGATGCTCGACAGGCAGGTGGTCTCGGTGGTCATGACGTCGACGCCGTTGCGGTAATCGGTCGTCATGCTCGCGATGCCCGGGCCCACAAACTCCATGACCTTATTCTTGACGTAGCCCTTGGCAAAGACGGCACGGATGATGGCAAGTGCCACATCGTGCGGGCCAACGCCGGGACGCGGGGCGCCCGTGAGGTAGATGGCGACTACGCCGGGATAGGCAACGTCGTAAGTGTCGCGCAGCAGTTGCTTTGCCAGCTCGCCGCCGCCCTCGCCCACGGCCATGGTGCCCAGGGCGCCGTAGCGGGTGTGCGAGTCGGAGCCCAGGATCATCTTGCCGCAGCCGGCGAAGTTCTCACGCATGAAGGAGTGGATGACGGCGATGTGCGGCGGGACGAAGATGCCGCCGTACTTCTTGGCAGCCGAGAGGCCAAAGACGTGATCGTCCTCGTTGATGGTGCCGCCCACGGCGCACAGCGAGTTGTGGCAGTTGGTGAGCACGTAAGGCAGCGGGAACTGCTCCATGCCCGAGGCGCGCGCCGTCTGGATGATGCCGACAAAGGTGATGTCGTGGCTCGCCATGGCATCGAAGCGAATCTTGAGCGCCTCGGGGTCGCCGGACGTATTGTGTGCCTGAAGGATCGAATACGCGATGGTGCCGCGCTTGGCATCCTCGGGCGTCTGCGTAATACCACGCTCGGCAGCCTCAGCCGCAGGCACAACCTCGCTGCCACCGCGCAGGTAGATGCCGTCCTCGTACAGCTTGACCATACTGTCTCCCACTCTGCCCAAAAGATTTGGGCGCATAGCATACATTCGTTCAATATCGTGCCATAGAACGGTTGCGAGTGGGTTACGAATCTGCACGTTCACTTTATCTCAGTAAAGCATAGGACGAGTCCGGTGTGGGCCGGCAGATTTGGTGCAAGAGTGTCCCTTTCGACTAGTCATTTAAGAACGTCCCCAATGACTACCGCATCCGGAGCAAGGCAACGCCGCAGGTAGAGGACGGACAGCGAGCGACGTCCAGAGCGAACAAGTTGGCATGAAAAAGGCAAGGCATAGACCTTCTGGTCATGCCTTGCCTTTTGAATGACAAATTGTCGCTCTGGGCGGCGCGCAGCGTCGAGCCGTTACGCCGTTCGGTAGAACGGCGTAACCTACAAGTCCCCGCCGGCGCCCAGTAGCTTGCGCATGACCTGTTCGGGGTTGACCGAGCCGTCGCGCGGGGCCAGGGCGGTGATCTTCTTCTGCATCTTGTACTCGTGCAGCTCGTCCTCGAGCTGGCGCACGCGAGCGCGGAGCTTTTCGTTCTCGTGCTCACGCTCCTCGGCGCGCTCCTTCATATCGAGGATACGCACCACACCGGCAAGGTTGATGCCCTCGTCGGTCAGCTGGTTGATGAGCTCCAGGCGCTCGATATCGGCACGCGAATACAGGCGCGTATTACCGCCCGAGCGCTGAGGATTCACCAGGCCCTTGGACTCGTAGACGCGCAGAGTCTGCGGGTGCATGCCGGTCAGCTCGGCCGCCACGCTGATCATATACAGCGGTTTATTCCTATTGTCCTCGGCCATGCTACCTGACCCCTTTCCGTCTCGTTATCGTCCATCATAAGCCCGCGGGCGCGGGTGTGCGCCGCGACCGCCCTAGTACGTCGCCTTGTAACGGTTGACCTTCTCGCGATAATCGCGCGTGTCGGCCTCGCGCAGCTTGGTCATGGCATCGCGCTCGTCATCGGATAGGTTCGTGGGGACCTGCACCTTGATCTCGACGAGCAGCGCGCCTGTACGGCCACGGTGCTTAACGTCGGGCGCCCCCATTTCCTTAAAGCGGAACTTCTTGCCCGTCTGGGTACCCGCGGGCACCTTCAGACGAACCGTCGCACCGCCGGGCGTCGGCACATCCACCGTGCAGCCGAGCGCCGCCTCATAGACCGAGATCGGCACCTCCATGGTCACGTCGGCACCTTTACGCTTAAACAGCGGATGCTCCTCCACATGCGTGGTCACGACCAGGTCGCCGCGCTCGCCTCCGGCAACGCCGTACTCGCCACGGCGCTTGTAACGCAATTTGCCGCCGTCGACCGCACCCGCAGGCACCGAGACCGTGATGGTCTGCTGCTCGCCCGTCGAGGGAATGCGGTAGGTGACCTTGTGCGTCACGCCGCGAAACGCGTCCTCGGCTGTTACATCGACAGTCAGCGACAGGTCGCCGCCCTTGCGCGCGCGGCTGCGACCCGCGCCGGCACCGGCAGCACCCGCAGCCCCGGCAAAGCCCGAGCCCCAATCGCTACCCCAAGCGCCGTTGCCGCTAAAGATGCTGTCGAAGATGTCGCCCCAGCCGCTGGCGCCCGCGCCGGCACCGTAGCCGCCGCCATACGCGCCGCCTGCGCCCGGCATGCCGCCGAACATGAGCATCTGGTCGTACTCTTTGCGCTTCTTCTCGTCCGAAAGCGTCTCGTAGGCCTCGCTAATCTCCTTAAACTTGGCCTCGTCGCCGCCGGCATCGGGGTGATATTTTTGCGCGAGCTTGCGAAACGCGCTCTTGATCTCTTTGTCGGAGGCGCTCTTGGATACGCCCAGGATGTCATAGAAGGTTTTGCCTGCAGCCATCGTAGCTCCTCTCCTGTTTCATCCGCCGTCCAGCGGACGGCGGCTCATGCTTTCATATGGCACTAGGCCAGAAAGGGCCCCGGGTGTTGCCCCGGGGCCCTTCTCAATTACTCCTCGGTGCTCTCAGCCGTATCGGCCGCGGCATCCTCGGGCGCCGCTTCGGGCTCCGGTGCGGGGCGCTTCTCGCCACCGTAGGTCACCGTCACCATCGCGGAGCGCAGGATGTGGTCCGCCATGCGGTAGCCCTTCTGGTACACGTCGTTGACGGTCTCGTCGTACTGCGATGCGTCCTCGACACGCCCCACGGCCTGGTGCTCGAGCGGATCGAACGCCTCGCCCTTGGGGTCGATGGGCTCAACGCCCTCGTGAGCAAACACATCGAGCAGCTTGGCATGCACCGCGTCAACGCCGTCGACGAACTGCTTAAAGTCGTCGGCGAGCTCCTGGCTGCGGGCATGGTCGATCGCGCGCTCGATATCGTCAACCACCGGCAACAGCGCGGTGACAAGCTTCTCGGTCGCGCGCTCGCGCTCGGCGATGCGCTCGTTGGCGGTGCGGCGACGGAAGTTCTCCCAGTCGGCCTGCAGACGGGCGGTACGCTCGGTGGCGTCCTTTGCCTTATCCTCGGCGGCCTTCTGGGCCTCTGCCGCAGCATCGAGCTCGCGGCGCACGTCGGCAAGCTCCTTTTGGGCCTGCTCGAACTTGAGCTTAAAGTCGTTGTCGGCGGCTTCCTCACCGGCGCGGATAGCAGCTTCCACCATCTCGTCCTCGGTCATCGTCGCCTCCTTGTTGGAATCCTCTACCTGGTTCTCGGCAGCCTCGGCGGCCTCGGCCTCGTTGGCCTCGGCAACGCCTGCGGCCTCTACGGGAATCTTCACGTCCTTCTCCTCAGAGTCAACGGGGGCGGCGCCAGCGGCGGCCGCCTCCGTGCGAGCTTTACGGGCGGACATGATTACTTGTCCTCGTCGTCCACAACCTCGTAGTCGGCGTCGACAACGTCATCGTCGGCAGGCTGGGCACCGGCGGCACCGTCGGTCTGCTGCTGAGCGTCGGCGTAGACAACCTGAGCCAGCTCGTAGGCCACGGACTGCAGGGACTCGCCAGCGGCCTTGATGGCCTCGACGTCAGAGCCCTCGAGCGCCTTCTTGGCGTCGGCGATAGCGGCCTCGGCCTTGGACTTCACGTCGGCGGAAACCTTGTCGCCCAGCTCGTTGAGGGTCTGCTCGGTGGAGTAGCACAGGCTATCGGTCTGGTTGCGGACCTCGACCTCTTCCTTCTGCTTCTTGTCCTCCTCGGCATGAGCCTCGGCGTCCTTGACCATACGATCGACTTCGTCGTCGGACAGAGCGGTGGAGCCAGAAATGGTGATCTGTTGCTCCTTGCCGGTGCCCTTGTCCTTAGCGGAGACCTTGACGATGCCGTTGGCGTCGATGTCGAAGGTGACCTCGATCTGCGGCACGCCGCGGCGGGCAGCCGGGATGCCGGTCAGCTGGAACTTACCGAGCGACTTGTTGTCGCGGGCAAGCTCGCGCTCGCCCTGGAGCACGTTGATCTCGACGCTGGTCTGGTTGTCGGCAGCGGTGGAGTAAACCTCGGTCTTGGAGGTCGGGATCGTGGTGTTGCGGTCGATCATCTTGGTCATGATGCCGCCCATGGTCTCGACGCCCAGCGACAGCGGGGTAACGTCGAGCAGCAGGATGCCCTCGACGTCGCCGGTGAGCACGCCGCCCTGGACGGCAGCGCCGTCGGCAACGACCTCGTCGGGGTTCACGGACATGTTGGGCTGCTTGCCGGTCATGGTCTTGACCAGATCCTGGACGGCGGGCATACGGGTGGAGCCGCCGACGAGGATGACCTCGGTCAGATCGGAGAGCTTGAGCTTAGCGTCGCGCAGGGCGTTGGTGACAGGCTGCTTGCAGCGCTCGAGCAGGTCGCGGGTGATCTTCTCGAACTCGGCGCGGGTCAGCGTGTAGTTGAGGTGCAGCGGGCCAGACTGGTTCATGGTGATGAACGGCAGGTTGATGGTGGACTGCTGGGCGGCGGAGAGCTCCTTCTTGGCGTTCTCGGCGGCCTCCTTCAGACGCTGCAGGGCCATGGGGTCCTGACGCAGGTCGACACCGTTCTCCTGCTGGAACTTATCGGCCATCCAGTCGATGACGCGCTGATCCCAGTCGTCGCCGCCCAGGTGGTTGTCGCCCGAGGTGGACAGAACCTCAAACACGCCGTCAGCGAGGTCAAGGATGGAGACGTCGAAGGTGCCGCCGCCCAGGTCGAAGACCAGGATGCGCTGGTCGGTACCCTGCTTGTCCAGGCCATAGGCAAGAGCAGCAGCGGTCGGCTCGTTGACGATACGCTTGACGTTGAGGCCGGCGATCTTACCGGCGTCCTTGGTGGCCTGACGCTGGGCGTCGTTGAAGTAGGCCGGGACGGTGATGACGGCGTCGGTGACGGTCTCGCCCAGATACTTCTCGGCGTCGGCCTTCATCTTTGCGAGCGTCATGGCGCTCACCTGCTCGGCGGTGTAATCCTTGCCCTCGATATCGACGACGGCACGGCCACCCTGGCCCTCCTTGACCTCATACGGCACGGTCTTGATCTCGGAGGTGCACTCGGAGTACTTGCGGCCCATGAAGCGCTTGATGGAGAACACGGTGTTCTTGGGGTTGGTGACAGCCTGGTTCTTAGCGGCCTTACCCACGACGCGGTCGCCGTCGGCACGGAAGCCCACGACGGACGGGGTGGTGCGGTCGCCCTCGGCGTTCACGATAATGGTCGGAGAACCGCCCTCGAGAACGGCCATTGCGGAGTTAGTAGTACCAAGGTCGATACCAAGAATCTTACTCATTAGAAATTCCCTCTCTCTTTTGCGTTCGCGCCGCCTCGACGGTCTGTCGCGCGGCGCTTCGGCTTGTCTTTCAGGATGTAGTGTATCCCCTTATGGGCCGGAATATACAAAATCTAAGTCAATTCATATAAGATTTCTTATCTCTGAGAGTTTAGGTTCTCAAATGCGCAGGTAGATGCACTGTTTGAGTTCTCGGCAGATCTATTGAGATCTATGTAGAGATGGCTGAGGCTTGGGTCCGAAGGTGTCTGGAGCTGCCTTGCGGAAAGCTCGTCCCGTTTTGAGAGCTGATGCCGGCTCGCAGTTTCCGCTAGCGGGCCCAACCGGAAACTGCGACCCGGTTTTCGGCCAAATAACGGGATGCCCTTTCCGCAGGCGCGCTCAATAGGTCAATATTACAAGTCACCTATAGCTAACATTTGCGCAGCTCAACGGCCCCACCTGCGCGTTTTTTAGTAAACCTTGGCATACTCGGCGAACGGTATGAAGATGCCGGCCAGAGGGTATTGCAAACGGTCGCTCCCGTGGTATGTTTTTGCCCGAATCAAACCGGCGCGCATCGCCTGTAGCGTCGGTCAACAGAGAGGAAACTACCATGGCTCATCCCGTAATTGATGCCGACGAGTGCATCGCTTGTGGCGTTTGCGTCGACTCCTGCCCCGCTGGCGTTCTGGAGCTCCAGGACGTCGCTACCGTCGCCGACGAGGACTCCTGCGTCGCCTGTGGCGCTTGCCAGGACGCTTGCCCCGCTGGCGCGATCACCGAGATCGTCGAGGAGTAACAACTCCCCCACTTGCACACTCAAAAGTACACCGTGCACAAAAAAGGAGGCTTCCGCATCGCCGCGAAGGCCTCCTTTTTGTGCGGATAACCAATTAGGCACCGTCGCAGGTTGAGCTCACGTCAGCGAAAACGTCCCTAAGCGAGCAAGGTGACGTGAAAGAGGAGGGAAGC
>UREE01000009.1 GCA_900546825.1 uncultured Collinsella sp.
GGGACTTAACCCAACATCTCACGACACGAGCTGACGACAGCCATGCACCACCTGTATGGGCTCCTCTCGGCCACGGGGTCTCCCCCGCTTCACCCATATGTCAAGCCCTGGTAAGGTTCTTCGCGTTGCTTCGAATTAAGCCACATGCTCCGCTGCTTGTGCGGGCCCCCGTCAATTCCTTTGAGTTTTAGCCTTGCGGCCGTACTCCCCAGGCGGGACGCTTAATGCGTTGGCTGCGGCACGGGGGGATCGTCCCCCCACACCTAGCGTCCATCGTTTACGGCTGGGACTACCAGGGTATCTAATCCTGTTCGCTCCCCCAGCTTTCGCGCCTCAGCGTCGGTCTCGGCCCAGAGGGCCGCCTTCGCCACCGGTGTTCCACCCGATATCTGCGCATTCCACCGCTACACCGGGTGTTCCACCCTCCCCTACCGGACCCAAGCCGCGGAGGTTCCGGGGGCTTCGGGGGGTTGAGCCCCCCGCTTCGACCCCCGGCCTGCCGGGCCGCCTACGCGCGCTTTACGCCCAATGAATCCGGATAACGCTCGCCCCCTACGTATTACCGCGGCTGCTGGCACGTAGTTAGCCGGGGCTTCTTCTGCAGGTACAGTCTTGACTCTTCCCTGCTGAAAGCGGTTTACGACCCGAAGGCCTCCGTCCCGCACGCGGCGTCGCTGCGTCAGGGTTCCCCCCATTGCGCAAGATTCCCCACTGCTGCCTCCCGTAGGAGTCTGGGCCGTGTCTCAGTCCCAATCTGGCCGGTCGGTCTCTCAACCCGGCTACCCGTTGTCGGCACGGTGGGCCGTCACCCCGCCGTCTACCTGATGGGCCGCGGAGCCATCCCCTCCCGTCGGGGCTTTAGCCGGGGTGCCATGCGGCACCCCGGGGTATCCGGTATTACCCGTCCTTTCGGGCGGCTATCCCGGGGGAGGGGGCAGGTTCTCCACGTGTTACTCAGCCGTTCGCCACTCGCTTCCCTCCGGAGAGGGGTGCCGTTCGACTTGCATGTGTTAGGCGCGCCGCCAGCGTTCATCCTGAGCCAGGATCGAACTCTCCGTCCAAAATATTCTGGGCTTCGAGCCCGTCCGGTCCTCACAACTATTAGCTGATCGGTTCCGTTCGATTCATATGGTTTTAGTATAGGAAAAGGAATTTCTCGGGGCCGCCTCTCGGCGGCCTTGCGAAAAACAAATCCAAGTTAGACCATTTCAAATGGTTCGATGTCTGCCCGGATGCGACACTGAATGTGTCCATCCTCGCAGTATCCGGTTCTCAAGGTGCACGCTACGCGGCTGATCCGGTCCGACCGGGCCGCGCGGCAAGGAGATATATTGCCAGACCGGAGGGGCCCCGTGGGCGGGAATCGCGCACTCCATATTTTGTTCACAAATAAATAGGTCCCTCAGTCGCGTCACTGAGGTTAAAACTGAAGCATTGGCTTCTGATATTGGCGATGACCAGCTGTTTTATGAGTATTGAGACATCGGTCATCTCTGGAGCGCTACTTTACTCCAAAGGCATCAGCTATTTGTTACCCATCGGTAAAAGGCGGGTTTTATTCGCCAAGCGTTCTTATATATAGATAGATACGGGTTCGAACCCGTGCACCGGCAACAAAAAAGACGGCCAACCGAAGTTGACCGTCTCAACAATCTTTGGGTGGGCCGTCAGGGGTTCAGCCTGCTTCGCAGGCGGCCGCTGCGGCGCTTCGCGCCTTGCGCGCTGCGCTGGCAAACGCTCACGCGTTTACTCAGCTCCGCGCCCTTTCGGGTTCGAACCCGCGTCGCGGCAACAAAAAAGCGGCCGGCATCCGCCAGTCGCTTTTCCATTCTATGGTGGGCCGTCAGGGGTTCGAACCCTGGACCTTGGGATTAAAAGTCCCCTGCTCTGCCAGCTGAGCTAACGGCCCGCGGGTGGCATTGTACCACGGTCTGGGACTATTCCCAACTCCATTGGCCGTTCTGGAAAATCACAACTTCACGTCCATCAGGCGTAATGCCCGTAATATCGATGTCGTCCGTGCCAATCATAAAATCGACGTGCGTGCTCGAGACGTTAACGCCATGCTCCAGGAGCTCTTCCTTGGACATGTCATACCCACCCTCGATGCATTCGGGGAAACCGACACCTAGCGCGAGATGGCAGCTAGCGTTCTCGTCATAGAGCGTATCGTAGAACAGTACGCCACTTTCGCGGATCGGCGTGTTCTTGGAGATGAGCGCGACCTCTCCCAGGTGAGCAGCGCCCTCGTCAGTATCGATGATGCTTGCGAGCGTTGCCTTGCCCACACGGGCATCGTAGTCCACTACGCGGCCGCCCTCGAACTTAATCCAAAAATCGTCGACCTTATTGCCATGGTGGATGAGCGGCATGGCCGAGTACACGATTCCGTCAGCGCGCATGCGATCAGGCGAGGTAAAAACCTCCTCGGTGGGGATGTTGGGGAAGAAGGGGTGGCCATCGGGCGTCTCACCCTTTCCGCCGGCCCACTCGTGACCTTTCGTCATGCCAATCGTCAGATTGGTTCCGTTCGAAGCGGTGTAGCGCAGGCAATCAAATTGATTATCGTTTAGGAAACGCAGGTTCTTTTCGAATGCGGCGTCATGGAGTTCCCAGTCGCTCTCCGGGTCCTGGCCATCGGCGCGAGCGGTGTGCAGAATCGCATTCCACAGCTTATAGATTGCAACCTCATCGGCGTCTCCCGGGAACACCTCGTGCGCCCAAGCCACGACCGGAGCGCCGGCGATGCACCACGGATTGATGTTGTAATCCAGTCCACGGCGGAAAACTTTGCATTGCGTATTCCTCGCCTTGGATGCCGCGGCCGGCTTGGCTGGATCGATGCCCTTGAGGGCCGCAGGATCCGCCCCCTCGATAAAGACAAAGCAGGCACCATCCTGGGCCAGGGAATCCAGCTGCATGCGCTTCCACTCGGGTGTCTGCTCAAAATAGCTTTTCTCGACATGCTCGTACGTGAGCCTCGTCACGGCATCATCGGCCCAAATGACCGTCACGTGGCCAGCCCCGGCGGCATAAGCCTCCGCGACCACCACGCGGGCAAAGGATGCGCACTCGACCGGAGACTGAACGACAACCTCCTGGCCGGGCTTGACGTTTACGCCCTTGCGGACAACCAAGCGCGCATAGTTTTTAATCTTGGGCTCCAGGGCCTTCATGCCCTCCAGAGCCTCTTCGACCGTCAGGGCAGCTCGAATCATGTGCCACTCCATCTATCTATAGAACAGTAAAAAGGCGCGCCGCAAAAACGACGCGCCTTATATCTTAGCGATAAGTATGCATGCAAACGCTACTTCTTCTTGGAGTCCTTCTTGTCCTCCTCGGCAGCTGCGCGCTCGATAAGAGCGTTGAGCTTGTTCTCGGACATGCCCTCGGCCTGCGCGCGATACATGTTACGCAAGGGACGAATACGAGCGAAGTCGTAGATAAAGTCACCCAGGATGATGACATAGGACAAAACGATGCCGACCATCTGAACAGGACTGGACACCGTGCCGCCGGGAGCGAAGTAGAGCGAAGCCCCGATTGCCACGACGAGCACCATGCCGATAGCGAGCACAGCCCACCAAATACGGCGGCGCTTGGTGTAGTCCTCATCCTGCTTGAGAAGGATATTCGACACCGTGTAGATGCGGTCCTCCTTGGCGCGCTGCTTAGCCTTGCGGGCGCGCTTCTCCTCTTTAGAGAGGCCCTCGAGGTTCTCGCCCTTCTCGAGCTCTTTGCGGCGTGCCTTAGACGAAGCCGGCACGACGCGGACAGAGCTCGCTGCCTGACGGGCAGGCTTAGCAGATGCGGCGGACTTGCGCGCAACCCCGGTAACCTCGTGGGATTGCGTGCGCTTGTTCGTGGCGCTACGGGTACTCACTTATGCGTTCTCCTTCATGCTTGTGAACTGGGAGCCCGTGATGATCTGGAAGGCCTCGCGATAGCGCTCGGACGTGCCATCGATGACCTCGGCGGGCAGGTGCGGGGTCTCCCCCGTCATATCCCAGTTGGCCTTGAGCCAATTGCGGACGAATTGTTTGTCGTAGCTGGGCTGGATCTTGCCCTCCTCGTAGCTGGCAGCAGGCCAGAAACGGCTGGAATCGGGCGTGAGGCACTCGTCGATCAGCGTGACCTTGCCATCGATGACACCAAACTCGAACTTGGTGTCGGCAATGATGATGCCACGGGTCGCGGCGTACTCGGCAGCGGCCTTGTAGATCTTGAGGGAAAGGTCACGAATCTGCGTGGCGATATCCTCGCCCACGATCTCGCAGCAACGCTCGAACGAGATGTTCTCGTCGTGGTCACCAATCTCGGCCTTCGTGGACGGCGTGAACAGCGGCTCGGGAAGCTTGGAAGCCTCGGTCAGGCCCTCAGGCAGCTGGATGCCGCAGACGGTGCCGTTCTCGTCGTAGGTCTTCTTGCCCGAACCGGTCAGATAGCCGCGGACGATGCATTCGATAGGAATCGTTTGGGCCTTTTTAACCAGCATGGCGCGGCCAGCGAGGTAGTCACGATACTCAGCAAACTCCTCGGGGAAATCCGCCGGGTCGATGGAAACGAGATGGTTGGGGACGATGTCGGCAAACTTATCGAACCAGAATGCCGAGATGCGATTGAGCACCTCTCCCTTAAACGGAATCTCGTCGGGAAGAATGAAGTCGAACGCAGAAATGCGGTCGGTGGCGACCATCAGCAGGTTTTCACCGGCATCGTAGATATCACGAACCTTGCCACGGGAATCCGGACGACGCTCCATCGTTGTCACGTGAGTCACTCCTTACCTAAATACGACAGAAATGCGGGTTCTTTCCCGCATGTTTTCGCAAACTCGGAGCGGCAGGGACGCGGCCCCTCCTTCACCGAATAGCGAAAAGCTAGTGCTCCATTGTAGTAGATGCCGCGTCCGCCGTGTGCTCGCGGGGCAGATGAATTGTAAAAGTCGTACCCTTTCCAAGCTCCGACTCCACGGATATGTAGCCATGGTGACGCTCGACGATCTGCTTGGTCACGGCGAGGCCAACGCCCAGGCCGCCAGCTTCGCGGGCGCGGCTGGCATCGGCGCGCCAAAACCGCCCGAAGATGCGCGACAGATCGTCCTTGGCAATACCGATACCTGTATCCGAAACGGCAATACTGACATGTTTGCGGTCGCTGAGCACCGACACCACAACCCAACCGCCCTCGGGGGTGTAGCGCATGGCGTTGCTCATGAGGTTGATGACGCATTGCGTGATCATATCGGGGTCGGCCTCGACGACATCGTCGTGACCTTGGGTCTCGTCTGCAAAGCGCAAGCGCAGATCGCGGTCGACAAACAGGCGCTCCTGGGCGTTGACGATGGAGCGCACGAAGGGAACCATGTCTACCGGCTCAAGGTTGAGCGGCGCCGTGCTGTTTTCCATGCGCGACAGGTCGAGCATCTGCTGCACCAGACGGGCCAGGCGACGCGTCTCGGATGCGACGGTTTCCAAATGCTCATCGTCGGTGGGATACACGCCGTCCTGCATGGCCTCGACCGTTGCAAGCATGGCCATAAGCGGCGTGCGAAGCTCGTGCGCGACATCCGAGGTCAGACGCTTTTCGTGTTTCATGTCCTTCTCGAGCGAAGTGGCCATCTCGTCAAAGGTCTCACCCAGCTGATCGATTTCGTCATCGCCGCGCAAGCCCGTGCGAGCGGACAAATCGCCATCGCGAATTTGTTTGGCCGTGCTGGTAATACGATGAATCGGCTTGGTGAGCATACGCGACATGAACGATCCGATAACGACCGAGATACAGACGGCCACAACCGCGGCAAGGGCCATGGCGTTAAAGGTCTTCTCTCTAAACGCAGAATCTGCCTTGGTGAGCAGAGCATCGGAGCCGATGGCCCATAGCTTTACCTGTCCGACATGCTGGCCGGAAGGCGTTATGATTTCGACATTGGCCACGCTATCGGAGTCGGTGGGCGCCGACGAAACCGGGCTATGCGAGGCCTTTTTACCGCTCGAGCTGCGAGACGCCGATTCGCTCTCGCGCACATCGGCAGTCGCACTTGCCGAAGGCCACGAGTCGTCATAGACAACAACGCCCTTTTTATTGACGACCTGCATGCCCAAATCGTCGGACACCAAACTCGATGTCGCGACCGTGCGCAGCTCGCCCGCAGTCCAATTGCCGTTTTCCTCGTACGACGTCGCAAGCTTTTCGGCTGCGGAATTTGCGATTTCGACGATATTGGAGCGCGTGTAATCCGAAAAGACCGTGCCCCACACAACAGAGACAACGCCCACCAGCACCAATACCGTCATGAGCGACGTCAGGGCAAAAGCCAAGGCCATGCGCGAGGGATAGCTCATCGTTGGCCGTGAATCGGAACGAGGCGTGTTCCAGCTAGCCTTGGAACCCGCCTCGTTCTCCTGCTTATGCTTTTGCCCGATTTCAAAGCGCGCAGGTGTCATATGTGATTTCCTTTATTTCTCGTCCGACTTATCGTTCTTGGCCGGAGCCTCGAAGCGATAGCCGACACCGTGAACGGTGTAGAGCCACTTGGGCTTCTTGGGGTCGTCGCCCAGCTTGGCGCGAAGGTTCTTCACGTGGCTGTCGATGGTGCGCTCATAGCCCTCAAAGTCGTAGCCGAGAACCTTCTCAACCAGCTCCATACGGTTGTAGACACGACCGGGATGACGAGCAAGCGTGGTGAGCAGCTTAAACTCGGAAGCGGTCAGGTCCACTTCCTTGCCCTCGACCAAGATCTTGTGGCCCGAGATATCGATGACCAGATCGCCGAAGTCGAGTACCTCGACGGCGGGCTCGTCGGCTTGATGGGCACGGCGGAACAGAGCGCGAACGCGGGCGACGAGCTCGCGCGGCGAGAACGGCTTGATCAGATAGTCGTCGGCGCCGAGCTCAAGACCGATAATACGGTCCTCGATCTCACCCTTGGCGGTAAGCATGATAATGGGCACATCCGAGGTATCGCGGATAGTGCGGCAAACGCGCTCACCGGGGATCTTGGGGAGCATAAGATCGAGCACAACCAGGTCGAACTGGTGCTTCTCGAACTCCTCGATCGCGGACTGGCCGTCGCCGACGCCCACAACCCAGTAGCCTTCGCGCTCGAGATAGGCAGCGACGGCGTCACGGATTGCCTTCTCATCCTCGACCAGCAGAATCTTTTTTGCATCTGAAGCCATAACACGGCCCCCCTGTCTCAATTAGCTAAGAACAAGCCCATTTTAACGCACCTGAGCCCGCCGGATGCCGCTATGACGCGGCAGCTCGGCGGGCGGTACTCACAATTACAACGCGTTTATTCCCCTGTTGGCGCCTTTTTAACCCCTCTAAGCTTAAAGAGAGAATAGGCGTGCAGTGACCGTCTCTGGTATACCCTGGCTGTTGCGCACCGTGGCGTACGTAAGGAATGGGTCCGATTTTCCCGCCGTAGCTGGATAATCGCCATACTCCAAAGCGCGGTCGGGCGACAGCAGCGAGCCATAGGTCTTGGCAGAGGTGTCGATCAGGAAATGCGACGCCTGCACCTTAACAAGGTATTTATTCTTCTTGCCAGCCGCACATGCGAGCGGCTCGCGTGACAGGAAGAGGTACGGCCCTCCCTCATTACCGATATACGTGCCCATATTGCCCAAGCTGCCCACGCCACTATAGGTCGCCTCGATAGAAAACACGAAGGTATCGCCCATATATACGGCCTCGAAAGGCGAGACTGACGAGGGAAGGACTAGCTGGGCACGTTTGGTGTTGTTGCCGTCGGTCAGATCGATTGCCGTTATGCCGTAGTAGACACCCTCGTCGTTGCGGACACGCGGCGAGATGGTCAAAATGCCGTCGCTCGCACGCGGGGCCGATGCAAAGCGGCCCGTCGATTTCCAAATTGTCTCGGCCTTGGATTCATCAAGCGAGCGACGATAGCAAAACGAATCACTACTCGTTTTATTGCCGTCTGCCGAAGGCATTTTATACCAGATGACTGATGATCCGAACGCCGTAAACAGTGGCGGATCATAGTCCTTGCCACCCCGATCGAGCTCAACCACGTCGCCAGAGAGCGAAGCGCCCGACAGATTTTGAGCGTAGAGCTTCCACGATGAACTGGCAAAGTTCATCTCAACCCACGCAAACACGCCATCGCCGGCGCGGACATCGTAAAACGAATACCCCGCACCTTCGATAGGATCCTCGATGAGCGTCGTGAGCGAGCCGTCGCCCAAGTTGAGCACGCCAAGCGTGTTGGCATGCAGCGCAGACGCCGGGGCCATCATCGCCGCGGCGTAATCGCCGTCGCAGTAGTACAGCAGCGTGCCCAGCGGCAGCGTCCACGACGCCGCCGGCTCAAGATCGATATCAACAGCTTCGTACTCATCAGTGATCGAGACAATCTTCGAATCGTCCTTGATAACCTGCGGCTCGCCGGCGGCATCGTCGCTGGTGCCCGTTTTTTTCGAGCAACCGGCAAGCACCGTGGCAGCGCCCGCGGCAGCACCGCCGAGCACAAAGCCGCGGCGCGATATTCCATTCTTGATGTGGTCGGCGATACCCATTAGGCGATCTCGGCGCGAGCGGCCTCGATAGCGCGCGTAAGCTGATCGGCGCAAGAAGTCTTTTTCATACCGCAGGTATTACCAGCGAGAACCTCGATGACGCGATCGGCAGGAGCACCCTCGACCAGCTTAGAGATAGCCTTGAGATTGCCGTTGCAGCCACCGGTAAACTCGACGCCCACCACCTTGTTGCCGTCATCGGACAGGTCAAGGTGGATATTGCGAGTGCATACGCCCTGAGGCTTGTAATCAAAACTAATCATTGCGTTCCCCTCTCGTAAAGCAATTTCAGACGTCTATTATCCCCGTCCGAACCGATAAAGTATCGCGGGCACCGATTCAACATTCCCCAATGCGCAAACCGGCGGTAGCAATACTAGCAATCTGCTTCCCGAGCGTGGACTTTTCGTTTCTCTTGATACATGTTGTGGTCAGCGATGTGGTAAATCTCGGTCAGTGTATAACCGGGCGCCTCTGCCGTCGCGACGCCAAACGACGCACTGACTGTCAGCACCTCATCGCTCGCAGCAGCAAGGCTGAGGCGAAGATCTTGCACTACTTCACATGCGGATTCGCGATCGGTGTGAGGGCAAATCAGCAAGAACTCGTCGCCACCAATGCGCATAGGCACAAATTTCTCGCCTGCCGCCCGCCTCAATACAGACGCCGTACGCCGTAGCAGCTCATCGCCCATTTCGTGACCGTAGAGATCGTTGGTACGCTTGAGGAAATTGCAGTCCATCATGATCACACTCACGGGCAGGGACTCGTTCACCAGGTCGTCGCCAAGGGACTCAAGGTAATTTCTATTGCGAAGTCCCGTCAGCTTGTCCTGGAAAGAAAGCTCCTCGGCGCGCTTTGTCATCGAGATGTTATGCGTTGCCACGACGACCGATTCCAGTCGACCCCGCTCATCGCGGCGCTGTGGAACAACCTGCAGCGAATACCACGTACCTCGGCAGTCTCGTACCTCGGCATCCAAGTACGGCACGCCCTCCATACGATCCCGAAGCGTCTTTATATCTAAGAGCTCCATGACCGCCTCGCGACTTTCGGGACTCACAATGTCTCGGCAAACCGTTGCAAAAAAGTCATATGCCTCGGAGTGCTCGGCAAATATCTTCGCCACCGATGGCGACATGTTAATCCCCTCGATCTCAAGCGTGTCGAGATGCAACAGGAGGGTCGACTCATACGTGGTACTGATGGCATTGATGATGCCGAGCTGCTTGTCCTTTTCGGCCAAATTGCGACGATCGGCGACGATACGCACCAACAGCACTACAACCAAAAACACCAGGAACGCCAGTACGCCGGCAGTGATAAATGAAATCCTGCCCGACATGACCTCAGATTTGGGATAGAGCGCAAACAGGCGATAGTCCTTATACGCCGCACGCACGGCATACCAGGTACTTCCCCGATATTCGACACGTGATAAGCCTTCGTCTTTCCAATCAATTCCGCTATCGGCAAGAAGCCGGGCGAGAGCTATATCGACGGTCGAATCGTTTGAAGAAACGATTTGTGCATCGCGCATCACGAACACCGTTGGGCTCTGATGGAATGTGTTGTTCACGAGCACGTCGGCGATCGTATACGAATAATCATCGGTGGGCTCGGGCGCAAGCGATCGATACCCCAGTGCTACGCCATCACCGTACGGAACAACACTCACGGCAAAGTCAACATCTCGACGCTCTACGACCGTCGAGTAGGACACCTTGGAGCCTCGGTACATCGATGCGACCGACGAACAGGCAAGCTCCTCTCGCCACAGCATCAGCGGATCGCGACCGTCGATATCGTAATGAGCGGTCATATGACCGTCGGCGTCCATGACCAACATTCCCGAAAGGTGCTCGGTATGGACGTACTCCTCGACGAGGTCATCGTTGACTTCAACGTGATCAGGTGGCAAGAACGTCGCAAACGACTCGAGCGCGGCATCCAAATTGTTCGTCGCCTCGGTTTTTCTTCCCTGTTCATATCGGTCATATTTTTCGCAGGCGTTTTTTAAAAACACCATGGTTTCCTGGCCAAACCCAAGCGTTTTATCGAGACAGCGATGCGTGCCGACCACATACAGCAGACCCAACAAAGCAGCGCTGGCCACAACGCAGATAGCCGCGGTGACTAATGCCTTTCGGCGTAAGCGGCGCTCATCATTTGTCATGATTCCGCTCCTTGCCCGTCCGTCGTCGCCCCCGCCTTGTACTTGCCCACAATGCGCTCAGTCGTGCCATCTCGATCCATCTCGAACAGCACGGTATTGAGGTTTTTGACGTACTCCCCCTCATAGCCGTCCTTAAACGCAACGCCCAGGTCAACCGTCATAACATTGTCGGCGAACACACGATACAGGCCGGGATACTGAGCGCCAAGGCAATCAAGCGACCGAGCGTCCGCCATCCAACAGTCGACATACCCTTTGGCGAGGGCGGCTTTGCAGAGCTCGGCAGAACCATACGATTTGATTTGCACGTCCGGCGAGATTTCCAGATCCCCTGCGAGCAATCGGCGTTCGCTCACCGAGCCCGCAATCACCGCGATGGTCTTGCTTCCATCGAGATGCGCCAAGGACTTGATGCCACTCGTTTTCTTGGCGGCAACCGAGACCGTCACGGTTAGATACGGCTCGGTCCAGTAATACTTATCCTCGCGATAACAGGGAGAATAGTCACACCACAGGCAATCGATATCACCGTTTTTGAGCAGCCGGTCGCGATCGTTCCAGTCAATATCGACAAACTGTGGCTTGAGCCCCGCACGCTTGCAGGCCTCGCGGGCGATGTCGATATCGATACCGGCGTAATCGCCCGTGGTATCGACATACACATAGGGGTCGTTATCCGTAACGCCGATTTTGAGCACCGGGAGATCTCTATCGGCTTCATTCGAGGAGGAAGAACTGCTTCGAACGGTATACGTCAGGGCGCCCGCACAGACGGCAACAAGGAGTATGAGCGTAAACGAGACGATGGTGGCCCGCTTGATGCGTCTGGGCACGTGCCCCCTTTCATCGAAACAGCAGTCGGAGTTCATTTTATTACCCGGGCGCATATGCGACAGTAAAAAAAGCGCCTCGCCCAAGACGGGCAAGGCGCCAAAGGTTGAAATGCATCCGCAAGCGGTCGAATTAGGTTAACCCTACTCGAAGCTCAGCTGCTCCAGGCGATCGAAGACCGTATCGATGCGGGTGAGGAAGTCCCACGGATCAAAAATCTCGTCGAGCTTCTCCTGGCTGACGGTGCAGCGCGGATCGGCCTCGAGACGCTCCTTAAAGGTGGGGCCAGAGACACAATCCTGCACCTCGTGCCAGGTGGCCATGGCGTTCTCCTGCACAATGGCGTACGCATCCTCGCGGGTGATACCCGTATCGACGAGGGCAAGCAGGACCTTGGAGGAGAAGATGAGGCCGCGGGTCTTGTTGAGATTGGCCATCATGCGGGCCGGATACAGCTGCAGGCCGTCGATAACGCGAATGAGGCACTGGAACATATGGTCAAGCGCGATGAAGCTATCGGCCTGGGCGACACGCTCGGCGGAAGAGTGCGAAATGTCGCGCTCGTGCCACAGGGCGACGTTGTCGAAGGCGACCTGGGCGTTGGACTTCACGACGCGCGACAGACCGCAGACCTTCTCCATGGTGATGGGGTTGCGCTTGTGTGGCATGGCGGAGCTGCCCTTTTGGCCCTTGCGGAAGGGCTCCTCGGCCTCGAGTGTATCGGTCTTCTGCAGGTTGCGGACCTCGGTCGCGATGCGCTCGCAGGTGGCCGCTGTAGTGGCAAGCACGCCGGCAAGATAGGCGTGGTGATCGCGGCTGATGACCTGCGTGGACAGCGGGTCGTGAACCAGACCCAGGTGCTCACAGACGTACTCCTCGACGAACGGCTCGATGGAGCTGTAGGTGCCGACGGCACCGGAGATGGCACCGAAGGCAACGTTCTTGCGAGCATCCTCAAGACGATCAAGGTCGCGCTTGAGTTCCCATGCCCAAGAGCCAAACTTCATGCCGAAGGTCATCGGCTCAGCATGGATGCCATGGGTGCGGCCAGCGCAAAGCGTATTGCGCTCCTCGAAGGCGCGGCGCTTGCAGATCACGCCGAGCTTCTTGACGTCCTCGATAATCAGGTCACACGCCTGAGTAAGCTGATAGCACAGAGCAGTATCACCCAGGTCGGAGCTGGTCATACCGTAGTGAACCCAGCGGCTGGGCTTGGGGTCGCCCTCGGGAACATCGGCGTCGATGTACTCCTTCATGTTGGTCAGGAAGGCGATGACATCGTGGCGCGTGACCTCCTCGATCTCATCGACCTTTGCCTTCTCAAAGTTGGCATGATCGCGGATCCACTGGGCCTCGTCTTTGGAAATACCGATCTTACCGAGCTCCGCCTGGGCCTCGCAGGCCAGAACCTCGATCTCCTGCCAAATGGCGTACTTGTTCTCGAGGGAGAAGATGTGTCCCATCTCCGGGCGGGTATAGCGATCGATCATAGCGGCTCCTTTTTGGTTATTGGCACGTTGGTCGTAACCCAACCATTGTACCGTGCGCAGGTGCAAGTATGGGCAGCAGGCATGAACCTAACATTTTGGAATTGGAGCGGGCAACGGGACGTCCGCGTATTTGCTTCGCAAATCCGCACCGGCTTCAGGCGCCTGCCGGCGCCTTCGCCTGCTCGCTACAAACGCTTCGCGTTTGTTTTACGCTCGCACCCTGGCGGGTTCGAGTCCCGGCGCTTTATTGAAAAAAGCACGGCACCGTGATGGTGCCGTGCTTGTGCTTCTAGCTGGAGCGGGCAACGGGACTCGAACCCGCGAGTGTCAGCTTGGGAAGCTGATGCCTTACCACTTGGCGATGCCCGCTTGTGTGTTGGCTAGTATAACGCGGTTGTCTTGTTCGATACAAGGGTGGCGATGCTTGTTTTAGCTGTGGAGATTCGTTTGAAAATCGCATCAATTGTGGAGATGAGGACCTTTGGCCTCCTGTTCTCCTTATCTTCTACCTGCGCTTTTGCCTGATTGTTGTATTTGAGCTCAATTTGTCAGGAATTGGGCAAGCTTTTGGTCAGGCTCCGGTACTTACCCGCATGAACCTCGGGGGTAGCCTCATCCTACGCGTCGCAACCTCCCCATGCGGCGCACGAGGGATAAGGAGCAGCCATGTCCAACGCACCCACGCACTCTGTCCACAGCGCAATCGCAACAGGTCCGCTGCTCCTGCTCCTCTTCCTGCTGTTCGGCTGCCTGGCACCGGGAGCCGCATTTGCCGTCGATGGCTACGACCAGCTCGGCTTCCGTACTATTAGCGATGATTGTGGGCCCTTCTTCATCGGCAAGTATGAAGCTCAAGACGCCTCGATTGCCTACTGCATGAACCAGGAACGCCCCGGGCCCACCAAGCCGGGCGGTCCATGGCTCAACTTTGATCAAGGCTGGGTGTGGCTCGACGACGAGTTCGCGGCAATCGTTTGTCACGGATATCCTACCGCCACGTCGTTTGGCGGTTACCATCTTTCACCCGATCGCGCCCGCGCCGCCACCCAGCTTGCCGTATGGATGCTCAACGGCACTACCCATGTCGACGGCACCTACTCCTACACGACCGCTCAGGGCAAAACCAAGAGTGGGCACTTTACCGCCGACAATGAAGTCGTGGCGGCTGCGCGGTGGCTCCACGACAGCGCAAAATCAGGAAGCATCAAAGCCGCTCCGCACCGCGCGCGGCGCTATCTAGGAACCGTATCGGGCGGTAGCAGACGTCAAGACATGCTCTATGTACTGCCGGCGGTCTCTGTTTCCTTCCAAAAGCAGTCTGCAAACGCTGCCATTACCAGCGGAAACAATACTTATCAGTTTGACGGGGCAACATTCGATGTTTTTGAGAGCGCCAGCGGCGCGCGTGTCGGCACCGTCCAGATGGACAGCAACGGTCGAGCGCAGGCAACACTCCTACCCAACACGGCATACTACCTAGTTGAGACAACAGCGCCAGCTGGTTATATCCCCCGGCACGATCACATTGCCTTTACCACGACGGATAACGGCGGATACGTCACCATTGATGAACAACCCGGCACCATTACCTTGCGCATTGTAAAGCTCGACGCCGCAACGAATGCAGGCCCCCAAGTTGGGGCTTCGCTCGCAGGAGCAGAATTCGTGTGCGTATCGCAATCAACCCCTGGATGGACACAAACTCTCAGGACCGATGAAAGCGGTCGAGCTACCCTCACCGATGTCCCCCTGGGAACCTTTACCATCTATGAATCGAAGGCGCCCGAGGGCTACCTGCCATCCAACGACAGCTGGTCCTATACCGTTAGAGCCGACCAGCTCGGTGATTCAGGCGTGGTCGAGATCGAATCTCGCGTTTCCGATATCCCCATTGCATTTGACCTTGAAATTTCCAAATTCAAGGACTACGGCAATAGCGACCAATCCGGCTTGGAGCAGCCGGCGGGAGGTGTTGTCTTTGAGGTTGTGAGCAACAGCTCTCAGCAGGTTGTTGGCACACTGACCACAAACATCTATGGCTTTGCCTCCACCAAAGATCAGCCCGAAGCATGGTTTGGCGCAGGCAAGCGACCCGCCGGTGTCCACGGAGCCATCCCATACGACCGCGCCGGCTACACCGTTCGTGAGGTTCCGAAAACCGTCCCAGAGGGTTTTAAACGTGCAGGGGAATGGACCGTCGAGGCCAATCAGATTTCCAACGGCGCCGAGCTTCAATATATCGTGGACAACCACGCTCTGTCGACGCATCTCCAGATTGTAAAACGCGATGCCCAAACAGGCGCTTCTGTTCCCCTAGCCGGATTCACCTTCCAACTCCTCGACAGCAATCACAAACCTGTCTCACAAACTTGCTGGCATCCAGCACATAACGTAATGGACACCTTTACGACTGACGCGACCGGGACCGTCACACTGCCCGAATCGCTCGTGCCGGGCACCTATTATGTACGCGAAACCTCGGCCAAAGAGCCCTATCTTGTCGGCAAAGAGATCGAGGTAAACATACCCGCCGACATGAACCTAACGCCCGTTGCAATCGCCTCGTATTATGACCACGCCGCGATCGGAAACATCAGGATCGTTAAAACCGATGCCGTAGACGGCAGCAGCCTCGCGGGCGCCGTCTTTGAGATCCGTGCCTCGGGTGATATCGTGCGCCCCGACGGTAGCATTGCCGCGCTCGACGGTGAGACTGTCGCTACCGTCACGACGGATGAAACTGGAGAAGCACGTGCGGACGACCTCCCGCTGGGATCTGGCACCGCGCACTACGAGGTTGTCGAGACTCAAGCGCCGGCAGGCTTCTTACTCGATCGGACATCCCATATTGTCGACCTTACTTATGCCGACCAGAAAACACCCGTTGTAGAAGCACGGCTTAACGTATCAGACGATTACACCAAGGTTGATATCTCCAAGGTCGCTGCAAGCGGAGAGCAGGAAGTGAAAGGCGCACAACTCACCTTATATGGTCCCGATAAAACCGAAATAGACTCCTGGACCTCATCCGACAAGCCGCACCGCGTCGAACATCTTGCACCCGGCACCTACTCGTTGCGCGAAATGATATCTCCGCGGACCTATGACCTTGCCGAGGAGATAACGTTTGAAATAAAGGACACGGGAGAAGTCCAATCCGTCTCGATGAAGGATGCGCCCATCGAGATCAAAGGACAGGTCGACAAGCGTCAGGAGCTTGTCCAACCTATCGAAAAGGGCCTGTTGGCCAACGGCGATGGTAAAAATCGCGCCGCGACGCAAACCAATAGTGATGGGCTTTTCTCCTATACCATCGATGCTCGAAACGATTCCGCTACTTGGGTTGATGAGTTTACGATTACCGATAATCTTGAGTGCGCCAAAGACGGCACGGCGAGATTCGTCTCAATCGAAATCCCCGTCGCCATCGGCGACCTCAACGGTCTGTGCAACGTGTGGTATCGCACAACGCCGTTGGACTCGACAGAAGCCGATGAGCCGGCAAACGCGACGCTTGACGATGGGCACGAAAATCCTTGGCTTGAGTCCGACGAAGTAAAAGAGAGCCTTGGTGAGGACTGTCGCCTCGTCGATTACGACGGCTGGCACCTCTGGAAGGCGGATGTCTCGACCACGGAATCCGCCACACTCGAGGCGAAAGAACTCGACCTTGCATCCAATACCGTCGTGACGGGCATTCGCATTGAATACGGTGCGGTAGCCGCCGACTTTACGACTCGAAGCGATACGGATTCTTGGACCCGTGATGATCTCAAAGATGAGCACGACGACCTTGACGATGCCAAAGCAATCCTTGGCACAGATGCTCGGGGCGCAGTCGTGCACATGCAGGCAACGTCGGCTTACACACCCCAAACTGCACTCACCAACAGCGCACGCGTCGATCTTTGCCGCAACGGCGGCGGCGATAAACTTGAGTCACATGACGAGGACAGTGTCATTCAACGCTGTACCCTACCGCAGGACCTACCGGCAACAGGATCAGCTTCCATCGCCGCTTGCATCACCGCGCTCCTGACCTCGGGTGCCGCAGCCCTATGGTTCGCTCGCCTTAGGTCAATCCCAAAGAAGCGCTAGCGCGATGAAAAAGCGGGGGAGCCAGTCCCCCGGCTCGCCCGCTTTCAATCATTTAAATCGCCGCATCTACTCTGCAGACGAAGATCCACCATCAACGATTGCTTGCTCGGACTCAGGAATCCCATCGGCACCCGTGCTCTGTTCTTGCTCCACCTCTTCGCTGATTGCGGAGGCGGGGGTCGAGCCCTTCGCGCCCACGATGTAGGCAGCTCCAAACCCTAACGCAATGGCAATCAAGGTCAAAATCACGTAGACAGGCCAATGGCGCTTAATATACGAAAACACGTTGACTCCTTAGAGCTCCGTCTACGAACGGCGGATAACCTCGGTCACGACCTCGGATACCGTGGCAATGTTCGTCGGGTTGACATTGTGGGGCAGGTCGTCCTCGGTACGAGCGCAAGCCAGACGCGTGCCGTCCACGCCGGCGATGGTGAGGGCTCGGCGGCTCGCCTCGAGGGCGGCGTAGGCATCGGTCTTGACATAGGGCATCTCGAGCGCGCCACAATCGACATGGAACGACTTGCACACCTTGCTGACCAGGTTCATGATGCGGCGATCGCCCTTGAGCAGCTGCTGTTCGCCCTCAACCGTCACCACCGAAAGCCTACCGGCGCCGACGGATTCAAGATTGATGAAGAAGACGCCGCGGAGCTTATCGCGATGCGAAGCCAAGAAGGCCTTCATACCGGCGCCATCACAATCCGAGGCGCCCGTTGCCACAAACCAGATATCGTGACCGAGCAGCTCATCGTCGCCCATAGAAGCGACAGCCGAGAGCATATCTTCGGAAGAAGCGCCGTCGGAAGACGTAGCGCCGCCCTTCCAGCCATCGTTATCGTCCTCGAAATTATCCCACGAACCGATGCCGCGACCGGACTTCTTGGCATCGTAATCGCCTTCGACGCCCAGCCAGTCACTCATGCTGTCCTGTTCGTTTTTCTTTTTACGACCGAACAGGCCGCCCAGGCCGCGCTTGCGAGACTTAGGTGCCGCAGGGGCGGGAGCCGAAATGGTCTCGATCGGCTGTGCGCCCGACGCAACGGGCATAGGAGGCGCAACGGGTGCCGATGTGGGTTCGGGACCCTGAGCGGTAGCAAAGGGGTCGTTGACCTGTGCGGAGGGATCGGGAAGGTCGAACAGCGACGTGCGAGACGCAACGTTTGTCTGCTTCATCGACGGCAGCGACGGATCGGGGACCGAAGCCAGCGGAGACGAGGAGGGTGCAGGCGACGGTGCCGACGCCGGATCGGGAACATTCATCTGCGGACGCGGCGATGCTTGGGAGGAAATCTGGGCCATAAGGGAATCGACCGTTTCGTCCTGAGTGGGAGCGACATCGGCAACCGTGGCACCGGAACCACTCGGGATCGGCATGGTGAAAATCTGCGTGGAGTAAGGCCTCGACCCATCTGTCTCGGGAGCCTCGGAAACCGCAGGCACTTCCTCCTGCTCGACCTCGGTCGAATCACCTTGATCGGCTGCCGCGTATTGCTCTTCGTCACAGTTGACCTCGACGGGCTCGTGCCCGGCGACATCTTGGATTTCGGCAGCATCAATAGGCTCGTCATCGTCTGCCGCGTCGCCCTGCTCATCGGAAACAGGAAGGGGCTCGGCAATCGCGGTGCCTTGCTTTTCAAACGTTATCGTGGAATCGAACTGCGCGGCATCAAACGACATGGTGCTATCGACGTGCTGCTGAGCCTCAAAGGACGTTGTAGCTTCGGCGGCGTCGACAGGCACGGACTGCATAGCCTCGTTCTGCTCGAACTCTTGCGCCGCGCGCTCACGTGCCGCCTCGGCTGCCTGCTGCTGAGCGATAGCCTCCTGCTCGGCAGCCTCGCGTGCGGCAGCGCGCTTCCCCTCGAAATCGTCGACAAATTTCCTGCCCTTTGCAAGCGCACCCTTAAAGAAGTTGGAAGCGCTGGCGCCAATCGAAGAGAACGCGGATGCAATATCGGCATGGGGCGTTGCCGCGGGAATCTCGGCCGAGAAATCAGTATCGCTCTCGTAAGACACGCGCCTCGGCTGTTCAGCGTAATCGTCGTCAGGCTCGTCCGTAACGTCTTGCGCCGGCGCGGCGGGAGCCAAAATGTCCAGTCCTGCCGCGGGATCGATCGCGGACACCGCCTCGGGCTCGGCAACGGCAGCGGCAACCGCGGCAGACTCATCATCCACGGCAACAACGGGCGCAGATGCAGTCACGACGGGGGCAGGCTCGGGCTCAAACGTCGGCTCCTCGCCTTCCTCGTAATCGAGCGTGCAGGACTCGGGAAGCATTCCGAGCGCACGGATGGCATCCGAACCAAAGCGGATGTTGCCGGCGGCATTGCGATAGAGCCTGGGCTCGGGCTCGGCCGCGACAGGCTCCTCCGCCGGCTCGGCAGTGGGAACCTCGTCATTGAACTCTTCGGCCTGGACAGCCTGATTCTGATCCTCGGGCACGATGGCGCCAATCAGCGTCTCGTCGGCAGACGCACCTTCAAAGCCCTCGATCTGCTCGTCGAAAGCCTCGCCCTGTTCGGGCTCGGTCTGAGCGTCGGGAGCAATCGGCTGATCGAACTCGTCCTCGGCGTAGGTAGGCTCTTCATACTCGATGGTGTTGCCGTAGTCGTTTTGCTGTTGGGCCGCGGCATACTCCGCTGCTGCGCGCGCCATCTCCTCGGCACGACGCTTCTGCTCCCCAAAATAGGTATCGAACGGCACATCGTCGGGAAACTCGTTTTCGCCCTGGAAGGGAGCAACGTTGTCCATAACGCCGAGCATAGCGGCGACAGAAGACTTGTTGCACACTGCGCCGGACGTATAGGGAAGCACAAAACGGTTAGAAATGATGTTTGCCGCGTTGGCGAGCGCAACGAGGGAAGCGAGGATCGCGACAATCCACAGCAGAACCTTGAGCGCGCCGGGGAGCGGCAGGATACGCAAGATGGCAACGGCAGCAGGGGCAACCGTGGCAACGGGCAACAGCTTGGCGATGAGCGCACGATACGAAGCATAGGGCTCGCGGGCGAGCAGCTCAGCACGGGGAGAGTCGTAGTGTGCGACAACGACCACCGGGCGGTTGCGCGGAGACGCGAGCGGGCCCGAGGCCTTGTGGTAGGCGATGACATTTTGGCTCACGCCCGTCTTGCCCAGGCGCGAAACCACGGGGTGGCCCGTGCGCTCGAGCACGTAAAGAACGGCACCGACAATGGCCAGCAAGGTGCCGACCAAGCCGATGCCGCCGCCGATGCCCATCAGCAGGGCGCCGGCAAACGCAAGAATACCGGTAACGGCAAATGCCAACCTGCTGGGCGCCGGGGCATTGAACTCCTGAACCTCGGGATCAAAGCCGTGGTTGCGGAAGATCTGAGCGATATCCTCGGCAGCCAAGCGCTCTTCTTCGCTGCATGCCGGCGTGATGCCGGTGTTCTGCAGCAGGTGGTTAATATAGTTCTGGGTGTTCGCCATGTGCGCTCCACATCCATAATCCGACAAATAGGCCCAATGCATGCACATTAGAACCGTATATAGTCGAAAGTATACCCCGAGCGAGCGCAAACGACCGAATTCGGGCCATCTTAACGCCCCGAGCGGACAAGGATATAGCCTAATCTCCATATCGGACTAAAATCATGGCAGCAAACCACCTTCTCATGCGAGGACTCTATGACGGCAAGCGACGCGACCGCGACAATTAAAAAGGGGAATTCGGAGCCCAGTTTCGATAAAACGGCTCAGCGCATCCTCAATCTTTTCTTTGTGCTCAACAGCTCCCCCGAACCGCTGACGACCGAGCAGATCGTCTTGGATTCTGACCTGGGATATGGCTCGGGCAATATCGACTCGGATAAGCGCAAGTTTCGGCGCGATCGTGACAAACTGCTCGAACGCGGCATCTTAATCAAGGAGGTTCGCCCCGCCGGCGCGCAGGAGACCGAGGAAAGCTCGTGGACAATCGACCGCGAGCACACGTTTGCTGCAGGCGGCCTCATCACCGCAGACGACGCCGATGTCCTGCTCAACGCCATCGACCAGACGCTAACGGCCGGCTCTTCCACCTTTGCCGAGCCGCTTGCCGATATTCGCTCCAAAATTGCCTACCTCACCGGCATATCGGCGGTGGACGAAGCACCGATCCGCCGCTCTCCCACCGTCGATGCGGTATGGAGCGCCTTTGCCGAGCGATGCGCGCTGCGATTTTTATATCAGAACGGACGCGGCGAGCAGAAAGAGCGTACCGTCTGCGTCTACGGCATGTTCGAGCGCGAGGGCGTGGCGTACTTCTGCGGCCTCGACAATGTCACCGACGACATCAGGACATTCCGCTGCGACCGTATCGTTCGCGCTTGGCGTCCTTCGAAAGCCTACGCCATCCCTGCGGACTTCAATCTCAACGACTATCTGTTCTTTGAATTCGATTTTGCCGACCGACCGCCCGTTGCAGCTACGTTCTCGTTCGCCCCTCAGACGCAGATCGATATGATCAACGGTCTCACGCGCGGGCGAGGCGAGCTCGCACACACCGATTCGGGATGGACTTGGACCGTTGACGTGCGCAATCTTGAAGCCGCCGCCTCATTTTGCATGGCCCACGCCATGGACGGCATGAGACCCGTGGCCCCCAAATCGCTCAAACAGGCGTGGAACCGCCTCATTGAAAGGACGGTGCACGAGCATGCCCGTGCGTAAACTCACCAGCGAGCAGAGGCTCTCTCGCGCCATCGACATCATGGAGGCCCTCTACGCCGCCGGCGAGAGCGGCATGACACGAACCGAGATTTGCAGCCGCTTTGACATCACAGGGGTGTCGCTCGACGAGATTCTCGAGATCGTCTCGACGCTCGCGGACCGAGAATCGGGCGCGCGCATCATCTGCGAATGCCGCGGCGAGCGTGTGGCCCTCACCGGTGACGCCGGGCGTGTGCTACCGCTGCGCCTGAGTGCCGCCGAGGGCGCTGTGCTCAACCATGAACTTGAATCGTTGGGGATCGAGCCACAGACGGCAGCTCGGATTCGACACGCCCTTCTACCCGAAGAACTCGGCTATAACCAGCGCGTCTTTGACACCGTCAACCACGGGTCGCACTGGCAGCAGCTGAGCTGCGCCATTCAGGACGGCGTTCGCTGCCGCATCTCGTATCGCTCGATGGACGATGCGCGGCCACGCGAGCGTCTGGTCGACCCCTTGCACATTACGGCAAATGGCGACCAAACATATCTGATTGCCTGGGACATCGCGGTCGATGAGCAGCGCACCTATCGCATGGATAAAATCGAGGGACTCACCTTGACGGAAGACTCCGTCGTGCCTCACGCACCGGACGCTGCATCCCTCCACGATTCCCTTGCCCGGACGCAGCGTAGCGCAAAGCTCTTGATGCCATTCGATATGGCGGAGCATCTGGACTGGGCCGGCATCACCCTCATCGAGCGCAGCGGGGCAGACATGGCAACGGTAACCGTGCATTACGGCTCCGAACGTTGGCTACTGAGCCAGATAATCGCAGCGGGCGGAGCCATCCGCATCTTGGATGACCCCGCCTTGTCAAAGCGTCTGTGCGAAATGGCAAAAACCCTCGTCTGTCCGCTTTAGCGCCGCCGCTCGTGGCGTGCGCGCCACAGTTGCAGATAGTGACCGATCTGCGCCGATTCGATGCGCTGATAGGAGCTCGTGGGCAGCGACGTTAAGAACTTCTTTCCGTAGCCCTTCGTCACCAGGCGCGGGTCGGCCAGAATCAGCACGCCGCAATCGGTCGACGAGCGGATAAGGCGGCCGGCCGCCTGCTTGACCTCGAGCACCGCCTCGGGCAGCGAATAGCGCGCCCAAGCGCGGTCTTCGCGCAGGTTGCGCTCGCACGAGAGCGGGTCCGTGGGGCTCGAGAACGGCAGCTTGGGAATGATGACGCAGCGCAGCGTCTCGCCGCTGGCGTCGAATCCCTCCCAGAAGGCCTTAAGCGCAAAAAGCGACGAGGTCGGCTCGTTGATAAACCGGTCGCGCAGGCGACGAGGAGATGAGTTGCGCTGCTGGCAGTTGAGCTCCAGACCCGCACGGGCCATCTTGGGCTCAACGCGGGCGTACAGGTCTTCCATGTCGCGTCGATTGGTGAACAGCGTGAGCACCGATCCGCCCATGGCAATATGGGCGTCGACCAGCACGCGCTCGAGCGCCGTAAGATAGCTCTCACGATCGCGCGGATCGGGGATATCGCCCGCAACGACTACAGCCATGTTCGAATCAAAGTCGTAGCTCGAGTCCAAGTGCAGCGATGAGGATGTTGAAGCACCGATGCGATCGAGGCCAACCGCGTGGTTAAAGTGTTCAAAGCTTTTGGACACCGTCATGGTCGCCGAGGCAAAGATAGCCGTGTGAACCTCGGGCAGCCACTCGGTTGCCAAGGCCTCGCCAATATCGATGCGCTCTGCGGTCATTGACTCTCCGCCGGCACGCAGCCTGCGATTGACCTGCAGCGAATACACGTAGTGTTCATCGATGCCATCAATGATGAGTTTGAGGTTCTCGGCCAGCTCGTGCAGGCGGCGCGAGATATCGCCCAGGTCGACGACGACCTCGGGCTTATCGGCAGCGACGGCTTGCACCAGAGCGTCGACGCTCTTGTCAGCTTGCTCCAATGCGTCGATGGCAGCGTAGGCCGACTGTAAGAAATCATGCCAGTCGTCAGATTCGCGCAGCTCGGGGCCAATCCATAGATTGGCATTGTCATAACCCCCACGCGCACGGCGGCCGAGCTCGCGAACGCCATCGAACACGTCGGCGATTGCCATGCTCGCGCGGGCAACCGTCGACGTCGCCTTGGCAGTAAGGCCCAGATAGAGCGTAGAGCCCTCGGAGGTTGCCAAATCACGGGAAACCTGGCTTAGCGCGCCGGTGCTCGAGCCACCCAGGCGCTCGAACAGGACGCGTGATTCGTCCGCCGACACCACGCGCGCCCACTGACGGCGCGCCTCGCGCTCGATGGAATGGGCCTCGTCGATTACCCAATGACGAATCGGCGGCAAAATCCTGCCCTCGGCCGCGACGTTGCGGAACAGCAGGGAATGGTTGGTGACCACCACATCGGCATGCGCCGCACGACGGCGAGCGCCGTGGACCAAACATTTATCAGGGAAAAACGGGCAGAGGCGACGAGCACACTCGCGCGAGGCCGTCGTAAAGTCGGGACGGTTGACGCTGCGCCACCGAATGCCGAGCGAGTCGAGGTCGCCATCGGCTGATTGGCAGACGTACGCCATAATGACCGCGACCGCCGTGAGCGTGTCCGCCGGATCGCGCTTGGTGGTAATCTCGACCTGGCCGCGGCTCATGCGCTCAAGCTTGCGCAGGCACGGATAGTGGTCATACCCCTTGAGAGCGCAAAATGACAGACCACCGTCCAGTTGCTCCGCAAGTTTTGGCAGCTCATGGTACATGAGCTGGTCGGCAAGATTGTTCGATTTGGTCGCAATACCAACCGTGATGTTGTTACGGCGTGCTGCCTCGGCAAAAGGCACCAGATAGGCCATCGATTTGCCGACGCCGGTGCCTGCCTCAATTACTCGATGAGTGCCCGTGACCAGCGCATCGCGGACCTCGAGCGCCATCGCGATCTGCTCATCACGCGGCTCGTAGGTGGGATACATGCGATTGACCAGGCCACCTGGCGCATAGTCTGCCTCGATCTCCTCACGACTCGGCATCTTGAGAACCGGCAGTTCATCGGCGTCCACCCGATCGTCGGCGCGATCGGCCTTGAGAACGTCAGCACGAGCGGCGCTGAGAGAGAAGATGGAACCAGGGTTCTGCCCTGCCAAGAATGAGAAGATAGGACGATAGGACCAAGGCACGTCCGGATGCATGTCGGCTAGGCGCGCCATGAGGCCCTGGGGCAAGTCGGTGAGCGCCACGAGCAACACGCGCCATACGCCACACAGGGCGTCGACGTCGGCATTGGCACGGTGTGATACCGAGTCGCAGCCAAACAGATCGGCCATAAAAGACAGCTTGTGCGAGGCCAGGCGCGGAAGCGCGATGCGCGACAGCGCCAGCGAATCGATCCAAATATCGCTCACGTTGACGCCGCCTTTGACCGACTCGATAAACGAGCGGTCGAACGTGGCGTTGTGTGCGATCACCGGGCAGCCACCGACAAAATCGGCGAGAGCGGCGACGGCCTCAACCGCCGACGGGGCATCTGCAACATCGGCATTTGTAATGCTCGTGAGCTCGGTAATCTCGGCGGGAATCAGCTGCCTGGGATGCACGAAGGTATCGAAGCGGTCGACGACCTCGCGGCCCGAAAGACGGGCCGCCGAGATCTCGATCAGCTCGTTGTCCTGCACCGAAAGACCCGTGGTCTCGGTATCGAGGATAATCACATCTTCCTCGATAAGGCCGAAGGACTGCGTTTTGGCGCGGTCGGCAAGCGTGGCATAGGAGTCGATGACAAACTGCGGCGTTCCTGACGAAACCGCGTCCTCGATTAGCATGCAATGCCCGCTCGACGAAGGCCCATACGGATCAGGCTGTCACAGACCTGCGGGAACGTCATGTCGTCGGTGTGGCGGATCTCATCCGGATACAGCGACGTATCGGTCATGCCGGGAATGGTATTGGTCTCGAGGATAACGGGGCCGTCCTCGCTCACAATAAAGTCGCTGCGCGAGATACTCAGGCAACCGAGGGCCTTGTGAGCGGCACAGGCAAGTTCCTGAGCGCGAGCGTAATTCTCGGGTGAAATCTGCGCCGGAATGCGATGGATATCCGTAGGGTCGACATACTTCACGTCCAGATCGTAGAACTCGCAGTCCTCGGGCTTACGAATCTCGACAATCGGCAGGGCGCGCACGTCATCTTCGCCGTATACGCCGACGGTGACCTCGGTACCCTCGATGCACTTCTCGACCAGCACTTTGTCGCCGTACTCAAACGCCTTGGCGATTGCCGCGGGCAGCTCGGAGGGCTCATGGACCAGGGAAATGCCATAGCTGGAACCGTTGACGGCCGGCTTCACAAAGCAGCGCTCGCCACAAACCTCGACGATATGATCGATATCGACTTCGTCGCCCACCTCGAGCGCAAGGCCGGGGGCAATGGGAATGCCCGCCTTGGCGTATAGGAGCTTAGAGACCTCCTTGTCGGCACCGCAGGCGCTGGCAAGTACGCCCGAGGCCGTGTAGGGGATACCCATGGTCTCCATGGCACCCTGCATGGCGCCATCCTCACCGCCGGCGCCGTGCATGGCGATAAATGCCACATCGAATCCGCCGGTCGCCATGGTTACCATAAAGTCATCAGCGGCCGTGTCAAGCAGCTCCACCGAGGTGTAGCCGGCTTCCTTCAGTGCCACCACAACGTTCTTTCCCGAATCGAGCGAGATCTCGCGCTCGGCGGAATGACCGCCCGCCAAGACCGCTACGTGCATGTTCTCTAGGCTTTTACCCGGCATGGGCAGACTCCTCCTCTATAATTTCTGCAGCTGATACCATATTGTAGCGATACCCTCTACGTTTCCCCAAAATCGAAAGGCTTCCATGAATCCCAAGACTAAATCTCAGGACATTCGCGACTTGAGCCAAAACGATATTCGCGAGCTCGTGGCCGAACTTGGCCAGCCCGCCTTCCGCGCGAAGCAGCTCATCGAATGGGTCTTTGAGAAGAACGTTTGTTCGTTTGACGATATGACCAACCTTCCCAAGGCTTTCCGTGAGCAGCTTAAAGAGGCTTTTGCCTTTGATACGCCGACTGAACTCACCAAGCAGGTTTCCAAAGATGGCTCGCGCAAGTATCTGCTCGAGTACCACGATGGCATTTCCGTCGAGACTGTCGGCATGCCCCGTCGTAACAAACTTTCCGTCTGCGTTTCCACCCAGGCAGGCTGCGGCATGGGCTGCGCCTTTTGCGCTACCGGTCTCAACGGCCTCAAGCGCTCTCTGACCGCTCAAGAGATCGTCGACCAGGTGCTTCATGTATCCAACGACTTTGGCGAGCGTGCCACAAGCGTTGTCTTCATGGGCCAGGGCGAGCCGTTTGCCAACTACGACGAGGTTCTCAAGGCATTGCGTATCCTCAACGACCCCGATGGTATCGGTATCGGCGCTCGTCACCTCACCGTCTCTACCAGCGGCGTTATTCCCGGTATTCGCAAATTTGCCGACATCCCCGAGCAGTTCACGCTTGCCGTTTCCCTGCATTCCGCCATCCAGTCGACGCGCAATAAGCTCATGCCCGGTGTTAAGAAGTACACGCTGCTTCGCCTTCACGAAGCGCTTCAGCTCTACACCGAGAAGACTGGCCGCCGCCCGACCTATGAGTATGCCATGATCGAAGGCGTCAACGATACGAATCCCGAGATGCAGGCACTCTGCGACTTCTGCGAGGGAACGCTGTGCCACGTTAACCTGATTCAACTAAACGACATCGAGGGCAGCCCGCTCAAGCCGTCGCCGATTCATAAGGTTGAGGATCTTCAGCGTCGTCTTGAGTCCCGTGGCATCGAGACCACGATTCGTAACTCCCGTGGTAACGATATTGACGCCGCTTGCGGACAGCTGAAACAGCGCTTCAAAGTTCAGAAGAACGCATAGGGGAGTCTTACTCCAAAACGTTTCATGTGAAACATCGAACGGCCCCGGTTGCAGGATATGCAACCGGGGCCGTTTCATTATTGACATCAATTTTGGACCAGCTGCTACCTTTCCCATTATTTACGGACAAAATAAGGGGCCCTTGTCTCATGAATCAGACAAGGACCCCTTAAAATATGCAGGGTAATTGTTAGGTACCTAATAGCCTACATTTTCCCATTGGTTGCTAACCCAACCTTGATTAATCTTAGGATTTTTCGTTACCTGAGCAGTGCGCATGGCAACATCTTCTGTCATAACATCCATTTTCTTCTTTGACGTATCAACGATATCTTGCGCGCCACGAAGCAAACGACCTCGAAGTTCATCGTCTGTCGCGATCTTATAGCCAGCAAAGGCACCAGCCGCGACAGTCGTCGCCAATGCAATCGCAGTAAAAATCTTATTCCTCATCTTGGCCTCCTTGATCAAACTGAATCATTTCACCAAGAATACGAGAGAGCTCTTCCTCGTCTTTAAACTCAATCTCAATCTTATTCTTTCCACGCGAGCTCTTCACACGAACGTTGGTATTAAATACCTGACGAAGTACACGCGCAGCCTTTTTAAAAGACTGAGGCGTTGCAGGCCGTGGCGTCTTAGTTGTCTCTCCGGCAGAAAACAATGGAGCAAGATTTTCTGTCGCTCTTACGGAAAGGCCCTCCGCAACAACCTTCTCTGCAAGTCGAATTCGCGCGTCCTCATAGGGAACTGCAAGAATCGCACGTGCATGTCCAGCAGTAAGTTTACCCTCAAAAATCATCTGCTGAACTACTTCGGGGAGATCGAGAAGGCGCAGCGAGTTTGTAATTGCAGAGCGTGACTTGCTTACTGCTTTCGACAATGCCTCCTGGGTCATACCGCTGGCATCGATAAGCTGGCGATAGCCCTTAGCCTCTTCGACGGGATTCAGATCAGAACGCTGAAGGTTTTCGATAAGAGCAAGAGCCAGCATCTCTTCATCATTAACATCTTTAATGATGACAGGCAGTTCCTCAAGACCAGCAAGCTTTGATGCCTGATACCGACGCTCACCAGCGATGATCTCATAGCCGTTTCCATGCTTGCGAACCAAGAGCGGCTGCAAAACGCCATGCTCTTGGATTGACTCGCTCAACTCGCGAAGTTCAGTTTCATTAAAATGAATTCGCGGTTGATTAGGGTTGGGAACGATATCCTCAATAGGTAGTTTTGTTACAGATGCGGCATTTGAAGCAGATACAGCAGAACCACCGGTCTCATACTCGGCCTCTGAGACCAAAGCATTGAGTCCACGTCCCAATCCGCCACGTTTCTTTACACTAGGCACGCTTGATCACCTCTTTTGCAAGGTTCATATACGCTTTTGCACCCTTATTTTGAGGTGCATAGGTAATTACCGGTTCTCCAAAAGACGGAGCTTCGGAGATTTTAACCGTACGGGGGATTAGCGTCTTAAATGCCTTATCACCAAAGTACGATTGAACCTCCTCAACAACCTGATTCGATAGAGAAGTACGCGAGTCATACATGGTCATAAGCACACCATAGGTGTCTAAGCCCTTGTTCAGACGTGATTTGACCATCTTCATTGACTCTAGCAGCTTCGTAACGCCCTCGAGTGCGTAGTACTCGCACTGGATCGGAATCAAAACGCTGTCTGCTGCGGTCAAGGCATTGATAGTAAGCAGGCCGAGTGAAGGAGGACAGTCAATGAAAATAAAATCGAACTCGTCCTGAATCGGCTCAAGCAAATCTTTGAGGCGGGTTTCACGAGCAATTGCGCTTACGAGCTCAATTTCGGCACCTGCAAGCTGAATCGTAGCTGGAATTACGAATACCTTTTTGCAATTTGTATCAAGAACAAGCGATTCTGCCGGCACATCATTCAACAATGCATCATAGATACAGCGATCAAGGTCTTCTTTTTCAATTCCAAATCCACTGGTGCTGTTTCCCTGCGGATCAAAATCGACAATCAGTGTCTTACGACCCTGCTCACCCAGTGCTGCTGCAAGGTTCACAGCCGTCGTTGACTTACCGACGCCGCCTTTTTGATTGATGATTGCAATGATACGCGTGTCTTTTGCGCTCTTAGAACGCTTAACGTCGCGAAATCCCACGGTCCCTCCTGGTGTGTATTAAAGCTGTCAAACGGAGGATGTTTCACGTGAAACATTCCGATTCGATATCAACCGCCATGTTTCACGTGAAACACTGCATGTTGTTAGTATCCATTATGTTTCACGTGAAACATCTAGGCAAGCGGATTCTTCTTTGCCATGCCATTTGCACGAGGCAATGAAACGGATGCCGGATGACTCTTTTTAAGAACAATGAACTCCCTGTGGCCCAAGCCCTCAGGCAAATCGATTGCGTCATTCAGAAGCAAAGTGAAGCCGCAAATCTTAGCTGCTGACATGCCGGAAGCAAGCTCCTCATCGGAAGGATTACCCTTGGTGATAACAAATAGCCCTCCGTCTTTGAGGAACGGAGCAGCATACTCAACAAGAATCGGTAGAGGGGCAAGTGCGCGGGCGGTTACGACAGAAAACTGCTTCTTATGGCTTCGAGCATATTCTTCAAGGCGATCATGAACCGCATGAGCATGTTTCAATCCAAGAACATCAACAAAAGAATTGACAGCATCAACCTTCTTACCAACAGAGTCAATATAAGTAGCTTTACGATGCGTGGTTATGGTTAACGGAATACCAGGGAAGCCCGCACCTGTTCCCATATCGAGCAAAGCTCCCTCAGGAGCCTTATTGATATAGGGGAGCAAAACAAGTGAGTCGAGGATATGAAGTACCGCAGCATCTTCTATGTTAAGAATACGGGTGAGATTGGTTGTCTTATTTGTTTCCAGAACCAAATCCAAATGTTGAATACATTTCCTCAGCTCAGTATCAGTTACGCTCAAGGAATACTCTTTGCAATAGGAAGTTAGACGACTCAACATCTCGTCAGCCTGCTGATCAGTAAGTACTAACAACGAAAGCTCCTTTCTGACAAAAATCAGTGTATCGAGAACTTTTGACAAAAAAAGGGGACGTGGAAACCACGTCCCCTTAGCATAAGCTCGAGTAGATTATCGAGCAACAATCACCACATGGCGATCGGGGTCAGAACCCTCAGAATGAGTATCGACGGCGTCATTGCCACGAAGTGCAATGTGAACCAGTCGGCGCTCGTAGGCATTCATGGGCGGAAGCGAAACACTCTTATGAGTGCGGATGGCACGCTCGGCAGCAGACTGAGCCATGGAGGCAACCTTGTCCTGACGGCGGCTCTTGTATCCCTCGACGTCCACTACAACCGGATACCTAAAGCCGAGCTTGCGGCTCACCAGCAATGAGAACATAACCTGAAGGGCATCAAGGGTGCGACCATGACGGCCAATGAGAACAGCAAGGTCGGGAGCCGTTACATCCAGAATCAGCTCACCCTCGTCGCCCTCATACTCATCGATAGGAGAGTTGGCGGCATCGAAGTGCGAAAGGATGGAACGCAGGATGGAAATCGCGACATCGGCAATGGTGTCGAGCTCCTCGTCGGTCAGCTCTTCACCAGCCTTGTAGCGCTGTGCAATCTCGGGATAATCGCCCGCGACCTGCGGGGCAACCTCCTCAAGCATATCCTCGATGATCTCTTCAGACATAACGTACTCCAAAAGTTAGGTACCTAAATAAGATTGATATCCCACTACTTCTTCTTGTGCGGGCGCGGCTTCTTCTCGCGACGAGTGACCTCAACCTGCAGCGGCGCGTTCTTAAGGCGCTCCTCCTCATCGGCCTTCGCCTTGTCGATGACCTTCTGCGTCACAAAAATCTGCTGGATAACCTGCCAAGCAGACGAGACGTCGTAGTACAGCAGAACACCAACGGGAAGGCTCCAGCCCATCCAAAGCATCATGACCGTCATGACAACGGCCATCATACGCATGCTCTGAGCCTGCTGGCCGGTCTGGTTGCGCGACATATAGAGCTGCGGAATCAGGGTCAGGACAGCGAACAGGATCAGGCAGACCAGCGCAGGCAGCGCGACCATAAAGCCATCGGCAAAGGAGGCACTCGGCGTGGTGGTCAGGTCGGGCAGAATATTAAAGAACGAGAACGTGCCGTCGTTAAAGTAGTCCGGCAGGTTACGCAGCAGCGTAAATAGGGCGAACAGGACAGGCATCTGAATCAACAGCGGCAGACAACCAGCCATCGGGTTGAACTTGTTATCGCTGTAGAACTTCTGCATTTCCTCGGCCTGACGCTGGGGATCGTCGGCATAGCGCTCCTGGATCTCGAGCATCTTGGGCTGCAGCACCTGCATGCGTGCCGTCGACTTAGTCGACTTGAGCATAAGCGGCGTCAGCAGCAGACGGATGATGACCACCAGGATGATAATGGACAGGCCCCAGTCGACCGCAAAGGTCTGGATGAGCTTGAGCAGCTCGAAAAGGATGTTAACGATCCAATCCCACATGTAAGTTTTCCTCCGATAGCGAGTGCCCGCTAGGGCACAGGGTCATAACCGCCGACGTGCAGGGGATTGCAGCGAGCGATGCGCCTCACGGCAAGCCAGCAGCCTCTCAAAACACCGTACTTCTCAATCGCCTGGACGGCGTATTGCGAGCACGTTGGGTAATAAATGCAGGCGTCAGGCAATAAGGGCGAAATAACCTGTTGATATATGCGAATAGGAGCGATGGCAACACGTCGCAAAACGTGATTGCTCATCGCTCCTCCCCGGCAACGCCGGCGCGTTTCATAAGCGAACGCAATGCATTGTCCATCTCCTGCGGCGAGGAAACCCTCGTCTTGGGAGTTGCGAACAAGATGATGTCATAACCCGCAACGGGAAATCCACAGTTGCGGGCGGCCTCGCGCATCACACGCTTAGAACGGTTGCGCACGACAGCACAACCGAGCCGTTTAGCACCAACGAAGGCGACCCTTCCGGAGTCGCCTTCGCCAACCGATTCACATATGGTCATTCGAATCAGAGGGTGATTGAAACGACGCCCCTGACTGAACACATGCTCGAAATCTTGCCGAGACTTAATAGTCTTCATGCGAGATGTGTGTATCGCTGCTAGACAGTGAGACGCTTGCGGCCCTTGGCGCGACGACGGGCGAGCACGGCACGACCACCCTTGGTGGCCATACGGGCACGGAAGCCATGGGTCTTGGCACGCTTACGCTTATTAGGCTGATACGTACGCTTCATCTTAAGTTCCTCCTGCTGCATTTCGAGTGTCCGCGGGGGCGCGGACGCAGATATAGACACGTGAGCTTGAAGATTGTAGGGAAATCAATGTTCAAATGTCAAGAAATCAAAGGTAAAAGGTTGCGCAGTTCACACGGTTCCCCCATAAGCCGAGCTCGATTTAGCGGTGCATGGCAACTTTTCACGATATTTCATCGATTTTTCAACAGGTCATGTTGGCAATGTTGAGAACTTTTCGTCCGTTTTCCAAAGTTTTCAACAGGTTTTGAAAAGTTGTCGAAAGATGAGAAACATTGCACGGTGAGCTACTATTTGTTCGAAACCTTTTGGAAGATTGCGAGCGGCATGTCTGACGACTTTTACACCATGGTCGATTCCGGAGACCCGGCACCCGACAACGAGCACATCACCGGCGTGCGCGAAGAGCGTGAGGAAGGCGAGCAGACGACCACGCAGGCGCCAAAAGCCATGTACGCCGCACGAATCGCCGTCTATGACGACATGCTGTCGACACCGCGTGTGATCGTCATTGATCCGCAAGATGTCCGCACGTATTTGGAAGAGACGACCAACACCGTCTACCAGTGCATGAAAGAACAGGGTGGCCATATCTCGCTCATGGTCATCCGCGAAATTGTCGAAAACTTTATCCACGCGCACTTTGCCGAGCCCATCATCTCGATTCTGGACGGCGGAGACACCATCCGCTTTGCTGATCAAGGACCCGGCATCGACGACAAGGAACGCGCTTTCGACTTCGGCGTTACCAGCGCAAACAGCAAGATGAAGCGCTATATCCGTGGAACCGGAGCAGGGTTTCCCATGGTGCAGGAGTATTTGGAAAACGCCGGCGGTGCCGTATCCATCGAGGACAACATGGGCAACGGCACCGTGGTTACGGTAAGCCTGAATCCTAAACGCGTGCAGGAAATCGAGCGTGCCGGTGGACGCGGTGCTGCCGTGCGGCCCGAGACGGAGCAGCCCACATATCCCCTGCCGGGAGCTTTTGCGCAGCGGCCCATGGCAACGCAGCAGATGCAGCCCCGCGTGGGACAGATACAGCAGCCCGGAATGCTTCCTACACAAGAGCCCCAGGCGGCATCGATGTCGATGCCGCCAAACGCGCCAGAGGCCATGCCGCTGGCGGATCAGGATACAGCAGCAATGCAGCAGGCGACGGGGGCACCGGGTGGCCAGCAAATGGGATATCAGCCGTACCAACAGGGATATCCATATCAGCAGATGCCGCCACTGGGGTATGGCCAGCAGTTCCCGCAGCAGTACCAGCAGGGATATCAGCAACCGTACCAGCAGATGCCGCAGCAGCAGTACAACCCCTGGGTCCAGCAGATGCCTCCGCAGCCTTACCAACAGTGGCCTCAAAGTTTTCAACAGCAAATGCCGCCGATGCAGAGTTCTCAACAACCAGCAGCTCAAATGATGTATCCTAATGCAGCAAATCAGTATGCGCAGCCACAACCGGACGTGTTCATAAGCGATCGCGGCAACGCCGCGCTGGGCTATCTGGCGCAAAATCAAGCGTGCGGCGCAACCGATCTGGCGAGGGCGTTTGGAAACTCGGCCCCCACTTGGTCACGCACGCTCAATGACTTGGCGCAGGCCGGCTTGGTCATCAAGCATGGCCAGAAATACCATCTGACCGAACTCGGCGCCGCTCGCGTGCGAGCTCAGAGCTAAAGAACGGGGGAGAGACAGTGGACGAGGAAGCAAGCATCATCCTGGGGGATGCCATCGCCTTTTGCCAGCGCGACGGCCAAGATGCACGCCTCATCAACATGCTGGGGCAATCGCGCGCCATAAGCCTGACCGAAGATACGCTCACGATCGAGGCCCCCTCGCGCTTTGCCATCGCGCAGCTCAAAAAGCATCAGCCGACCATTGAGGCCTATCTGGAAGAAATCGCCTTTGCACCGATCGCGCTCGACATCGTGGCACCGCAAGGCGCAACGGCCGAATCTGCTGCCGCGACGGCGCCCGCCACGGCTCCCGCTGCTTCCCCGGCGGTGCCGGCCTCCGCAGGCGACGTGCCGACAATCGAGCACCAGCACGGCGATGTTTCCCGTGAAACCATGGCACCGTTGCCGACCGCGGCGGCGACGTCAACGAACGCACCCGTCACGCACATGCCTATCGCTCACGACGCAGCGGCGGGCGCGGATTCGGGCATTGCAATCAAGAACACGCTCTCGGCCGATGATTTTCGTCGCATGATGAACCAGATGAAGGGCGGAGCGCCGACTAAGTCCACGCAAGCTGCGACCCCCGCTTCACCCATGCCAGCACCGACCGTACCGGCCGAGCAGAATGCGGATGGAGCCCCGCTCGCCGCGAACTCAAAATTTACCTTTGAGAACTTTGTCTACGGCCCCGAGAACAGCCATGCCTATCGCTCGGCACTCAAGTTTGCCGCCCTCGCGGACGAGCGCGGCACGTGCACATCACTGTTCATCTACGGCAAATCGGGCCTGGGCAAGACGCACCTGCTGCTTGCCATCAAAAACGAGCTCGCCGAGAAGTCGCCCGAGATCAAGGTCAAGTATGCCAACTCCCAGGCATATCTGGACGACCTGATGACGGAGTTCGACCGCCAAAAGAAGAGCAACGCCCCCATCATGCAGGCATACCACGGCGTGGACGTGCTCATCATCGACGACATTCAAAACATCATCGGCAAGCGCGCGAGCGTGGACTACTTTTTCCAGCTCATGGACGAGTTTATCCGCAACAACAAAAAAGTCGTCATCGCAGCCGACCGCGCTCCCAAAGACTTGAGCATGGACGAGCGCCTGACTAGCCGCTTTAACGCCGGCATGCTCTGTTTGGTGGCAGAGCCCAGCTACGAGATGAAATACAAGATCTTGCAGCGCTACTACGAGAACACGATAGCCGCCGCACCCGAGGCGGGTGACGACTCGCTGTTGGCGGCCTACGGTGGTGACGGCGGGCATCTGACCGACGAGCACTTTAAGCACATGGCAGAGGTGTCGGGAACCAACATTCGCGAGCTCGAGAGTTTTTGCGAACGCTGCGCCGGCGAGGCGGGAGACCGCGAGCGCGAGGGCGGCGAGCTCAGCTTCGACGACATCGACGCCATCGCAAGCCAGTACTTCGATACGTCGGCCAAAAAGATCAACGTGCAGACGGTCCAGTCTGTCATCGAAGAGCAGTACGGCGTGACGCACGAGGAGCTCATCGGCCCGCGCCGCAATGCCAACATAGCCAAAGCCCGTCATATCGCCATCTATCTGGCCATCGAGATGTGCGAGATGACGACCACGGCGGTGGGCGCGGAGTTTGGCAACCGCAACCACTCAACCGTCAGCACGAGCTATAAAAAGGTCCAGAAGATGATCCAGGAAGACCGCACCGTCACCGAAGACCTCAAGTCGCTGCGCGATAAAATTACACTGCGCTCGTAGGGAAATAGAGACACCTGTTGAAAACTTGTCGAAACCACGGGCATAAGGTGTCTAAAACCCAACCCGCGGTGATGAAAAGTTTTGCGCAGGTTTTGAACGTGGAAAACCACCCCTGTTGCACACAGGTTGCTGTCGATTCTCTTTCTTGGTCTGACCTGCGTCTTTGGGAGTAATCAACAGTTTCGTCAGTGCTATTACTATTATTAAGATATTTATATCTATAGAAAGGTATTAAAAGATGAAGTTCACCGTCAGCCAGAGCTCGCTTACACAAGCCATCGGCGTCGTTATGAAGGGTGTCGCTTCGGCATCCACCCTTCCCATCCTGTCGGGCGTGCTCGTTAAGGCCCAAGACGGCATCTTGGAATTCCAGACCTCTAACTACACTATCTCGATCCGTCATCGCATCGCGGCGCATGTCGAAGAAGAGGGCGAGATGGTTATCCCCTGTAAGGTGCTCTCCAATATCACCAAGACCCTCCCCGATGCCCCGGTCACCTTTGAGCTGTCCGAGCGCCAGGTGCTGATTGGTTGCGAGAAGAGCTCTTTTAGGCTGAACACGCTCGATGCCAATGACTTCCCCGAGTTTCCGGCCTATGCCATCGAGAGTGCCGTGGAGCTGCCGACCGATGTCTTGTCCGAAATGGTCGGCCGCGTGTGGCGCGTCACCTCGACCGACAAGGCTCGCCCCATCCTGGGCGGCGTGCACATGAAGGTCGAGAACAACACCGTACGCCTGGTGGCGACCGATTCCTTCCGCTTGGCCGTGTGCGATACGCAGGTCGAGACCTCGACCCTCGAGGGCTCCTTTGAGCTCAACGTTCCGGCTGACGCCTTTAACGATGCGCTGAACATCATGGCCAGCCAGGCGACCATCATGATCGGGGCTACCGACACCCAGGTCGTCTTCGAGGCCGGCAACACCACCTACGTGTCGCGTCGCATCGAGGGCGTGTACCCCAACTACAAGCAGCTCATCCCCGATTCGTGCGTGACGAGCGTCAAGATCGATGTCGCCGCCTTTAACGCCGCCCTCAAGCGCGTGGCCGTTATCGCGAGCGCCAACCCCGCCGTCAAGTTCGAGATCGATGTCGAGAACGGGCAGATGGGCCTGTCCTCCATTTCCAATGACCAGGACCTTGCGCAGGAGACGATCGATGTCGAGGCTGAGGGCGAGTCGGGTACCATCGCCTTCAACTACCACTACATCTTCGGCTGCCTCAATGCCCTGTCCAAGGAGAAGGAGATCACGCTGGAGCTCAAGAGCTACTCGCAGGCGGGCATCTTTAAGTCCTACGACAAGATCAACTACCTGTACCTGGTCATGCCGGTCCGCATCTAGCGCTGCGCCATGACCATGTTCGCCCGCGATCTTTCCGTCGCGCACTACCGCAGCTTCGATAGCTATCACCTTGCCCTGGACGAGGGCGTGACGATACTTGCGGGACCCAACGCGGCGGGAAAGACCAATCTCATAGAGGCGCTGCAGCTGCTGACGAGCGGCGCCTCGTTTAGGCATCCGACCGCAGCCGAGCTCGTCCATGACGGCGTGGGCTCGTGCAAGATCGAGCTGAGGCTCGAGGGCGACGGCCGCGTGCTTGATATGGGATTGAGCGCGGAGGACGGTAAGCGCTCGTTTAGCCGCAACGGCAAGAGATGCTCTGCCGCCGGTGTGCGCGGGGTTCTTCCGAGCGTGCTGTTTTGCCCCGACCATCTGGACATGGTTAAGCGTGGCGCCAGTGTGCGCCGCGCCGCCCTCGATGACTTTGGCATGCAACTGAGCGCACGCTATGCCGATCTTGCGAGCACCTATGGGCGCTGCGTGACCCAGCGTAACGCCTTGCTCAAGGAGACCTGGTGCTGCCGCGAGATGCTCGGCGCGTGGAACGATTCGATTGCCCGCGCGGGCTCGGCCCTGCTCGTGCACCGGTTGGCCCTGCTCGACCGGCTGGCGGGCCATGTGCACACTGCCTACGGGCAAGTAGCGTCAGGTGAGGCCGCCAACGTGACCTATGCGTCCACGCTGGGGGCTTTGCCCCAGGTCGAGGATCGCGAAGAGCTGAAGGGTTGGGCGTACGAGCGCATGCTGGCCGCCCTTGACGAGCATGCCGACGAGGAAATTCGCCGCGGCGTGACGTTGGTGGGACCGCATCGCGACGAGATTGAGTTTACCGTGGCGGGTCGCTCCGCCCGTTCATTTGCCAGCCAAGGACAGCAGCGCACGCTGGTGCTGTCCTGGAAGGTGGCCGAGGTTGCCGTGGCTCGCGATGTCCTGGGCACCGCCCCACTGCTGCTTCTGGACGACGTGATGAGCGAGCTCGACGGCGAGCGTCGCGGCGCTTTCCTGCGGCTGATCGGCGATGATATCCAGACGGTCATAACTACGACCAACCTGGGGTACTTTACCGATGACCTGCTTGATCGAGCCAAGGTGGTGAGCATGGGTGAGACGTGCTAATTACGAGCGCGAGAGCGAAACGGTCGCCTTCAGCGGGTTTTTGAACGCAGAGCGCCAGCGCATCCTGGCGGCTGCGACCCCTGAGCGCCGTGCGCAGATGGAGGCCGCCGAGGAGTCGCGTGCGGTCTATCGCGCGTGGAACGCGGTGTGCTCGGGCACGCGCGAGGGGCGGCATGTGACGGGTCTGCGCTACCTGCCCGAGTCCAATGAGCTGCTGGTATATCTCGACTCGCCCTCGTGGACGCAGGAAATGACGCTGTTGCGCGAGATCATCCGCGCGCGCATGGAGCGCGCCGGTGCGCATGTGGACAGCCTGGTGTTCAAAACCACCGCGCCCGGTCACACGCCGCCCGCCGCCAAGGAGCGCCTGCGCCTGGCGACGACCGAGCGATCGCCGGCCCCGCACGCCGACCTAAGTGAGGCCGAGCGTACCGAGATCGAGCGCCAAGTGGCGCCCATCGAAGACCAAAAACTGCGCGAGGCCCTCGAGAATGCCATGAGAGCCAGTGCCGAGTGGGCCAAGGGCGTGCAAAGCAAAAAAGAGCCTTAAATCGCATCTGGTGGCCTTGTAGAGCCAAATACCCTCGTTCCCGAGGGTATTTTTTTACGATAAACTAGTAAGGCTATACACATTTTCTTGACTGAAGGAGGACGTGTGGCAAACGAAAACGATTACGATGGCGGCGAGATTAAGATTCTCGAAGGTCTCGAGGCCGTTCGTAAGCGCCCGGGCATGTATATCGGCTCGACGAGCGCCAGCGGTCTGCATCACCTGGTGTGGGAGATCGTTGACAACTCCGTCGACGAGGCCATGGCCGGTTTCTGCACCGAGATCCAGGTGACGGTCCACGCCGACAACTCCATCACGGTCGTCGACAACGGGCGCGGCATCCCCGTTGACGAGCACCCTGTTAAAAAGATCCCGACGCTCGAGGTCGTCATGACGATCTTGCACGCCGGCGGTAAGTTCGATAACTCGGCCTATAAGGTCTCGGGCGGCCTGCACGGCGTGGGCATCTCCGTCGTCAACGCACTGTCCAAGCGCGTGGTCGTTCAGGTTCGTCGCGATGGCAACACCTACGAGATGGAATTCTCGCGCGGCAAGACCGTCAAGAAGATGGAGGTCGTGGGCACCTCGGATTCGACGGGCACCACCGTCACCTTCTGGCCCGACGACGAGATCTTCGAGACCTGCATCTACGATTTCGATACGCTGCACAACCGTCTGCAGGAGACGGCGTTCCTCAATAAGAACCTCAAAATCGTGCTGACCGACGAGCGCGAGGCGACTCCCCACGTGGAGGAGTTTTGCTACGAGGGCGGCATCATCGACTTCGTCAAGTTCCTCAACGAGGGCAAGGACGTCCCCGAGGCCTTTAAGGAGCCCATCTATATCGAGGGCAAATCGGACCCGGACGCGCCTGTGGCCAAGATGGGCGAGGTCGAGGTTTCCCTGCAGTGGAATAGCGGCTACGGCGAGAACGTCATGTCGTTCGCCAACGACATCTACACTCCCGAGGGCGGCATGCACCTTGAGGGCTTCCGCACCGCGCTCACCCGCGTGATCAACGATTACGCACGCAAGCAGAACCTGCTCAAGGAAAAAGATGCCAACCTGACCGGCGACGATGTGCGCGAGGGTCTTTCGGCCGTTATTTCGGTCAAGCTGCCCGACCCGCAGTTTGAGGGCCAGACCAAGGCCAAGCTCGGCAGCTCCTATATGCGTGCGCTCACGCTCAAGATCGTGACCGACGGCCTCGCCGATTACCTCGAGGAGCATCCCAAGCCTGCTCGCGAGATCGTCAAGAAGGCGCAACAGGCCTGCAAGGCGCGCAACGCCGCCCGCAAGGCGCGCGAGGCGACCCGCCGCAAGAGCCTGCTCGAGACGGCATCCCTGCCCGGTAAGCTCGCCGACTGCTCGGTGCGCGATGCCGAGCTGACCGAGCTCTTCATCGTAGAGGGCGACTCGGCAGGCGGTTCGGCCAAGGACGGCCGTCGCCGAGACATCCAGGCGATTCTGCCCCTGCGTGGCAAGATTTTGAACGTCGAGCGCGTTGGTGACCATCGCGCGTTCTCGAGTGACACCATCCAGTCGCTGATTACCGCGATCGGCTGCGGCGTCACGACGAGTGCCGGCGACGGCGGCGACTTCGATATCACCAAGGCGCGCTACCACAAGATCATCATCATGACCGATGCAGACGTCGACGGCGCGCATATCCGCATTCTGCTGCTGACGTTCTTCTACAAGTACATGCGTCCGCTGATCGATGCCGGCTACGTCTATGTTGCCTGCCCGCCCATCTTTGGCATTAAGGTGCGCAACAAGATCCACTACGTGTATCCCAATGGCCGCCAGCCCGAAGACGAGATCCTGCGCGACACCATCCAGAGTCTGGGCCTGAACCCCGACGACAACGACGAGGCCGGCAAGGCCAAGGACGGCAAGATCACCAAGAAGCGCAAGGGCTATACCGTCCAGCGCTACAAGGGCCTGGGCGAGATGGACCCCAAGCAGCTTGCCTCGACGACGATGGATCCCAAGACCCGCATCCTGCAGCGTGTGTCGATCGAGGACGCCGTGGTGGCGGACCGCGCCGTGCGCGAGCTGATGGGTTCCGAGGTCGGCTATCGCCGCGAGTACATCGAGAAGCATGCACATGATGCACGCTTCCTTGACGCTTAAGAGGAGGTAACGTGGCAGACGATATCAGCAATAACGAGGGTATGGGCGAGGCCGGCGATGCCGGCATGCCCGACGATTTGAAGCGCCTGCTCGCCCGTGCTGAGCAGGGCGAGGACGGCGATCCTGACGCCTATAACCCCGATGCCGATGATGATGAGGAAGAAGACGACGCCGAGCTCGAGGAGAGCTTTGGCGAAGTCGATCGTGGCGCCTCGGCCGGCGAGGATATAAACGGCGGCCAGCTCCAGATTTCGGAGTTTGGCCGCGAGATGAAGCAGTCATTTATCGAGTATTCGATGTCGGTCATCACGGCGCGCGCCCTGCCGGACGTGCGCGACGGCTTAAAGCCGGTGCACCGCCGCATCCTGTACGCGATGAACGAGAGCGGCATCTACCCCAACCGTCCGCACAAGAAGTCCGCTTGGACGGTCGGCGAAGTTATCGGTAAGTACCATCCGCACGGTGACTTCGCGGTCTACGAGGCAATGGTTCGCCTGGCGCAGTGGTTCTCCATGCGCACGCCGCTCATCGACGGCCACGGCAACTTCGGCAACATCGACGGCGACGGCGCCGCTGCCATGCGTTACACCGAGAGCCGCCTGGCAAAGCCCGCCATGGAGCTGCTGCGTGACCTGCAGAAGGATACCGTCGACTGGCAGCCCAACTACGACGAATCACTCGCCGAGCCCGTGGCACTGCCTGCGCGCTTCCCCAACCTGCTGGTCAACGGCAGCCAGGGCATCGCCGTCGGCATGGCCACCAATATCGCCCCGCATAACCTCACCGAGGCGATCGAGGCAACCTGCTACCTGATCGATAATCCCGACGCCACTGTCGACGAGCTCATGCAGATCATGCCCGGTCCGGACTTCCCCACCGGCGCCATCATCATGGGCAGTGCCGGCATTAAGCAGAGCTACGAGACCGGCCGCGGCTCCATTACCGTGCGCGCCAAGGCTCATGTGGAGTCCACCAAGACCGGCCGCAGCCGCCTGGTCTTTACCGAGATTCCCTACATGGTCAACAAGGGCACCCTGCAGGAGAAGATCGCCCAGCTCGTCAACGACAAGCGCATCGAGGGCATCTCGGATATGCGCGATGAGTCCAACCAGAAGGGTATCCGTCTGGTCATCGAACTCAAGAAGGGCGTCATCCCGCAGGTCGTGCTCAACAACCTGTACAAGTACACCTCGCTGCAGACGACCTTTGGCGCCAACAACCTGGCGCTTGTCAACGGCGTTCCCAAATGCCTGAGCCTGCGCGAGATGCTGCAGCACTACATCGACCACCAGGTCGACGTCGTCACCCGCCGCACCCGCTTCGACCTTAAGAAGGCCCAGGCCCGCGCGCATATCCTTGAGGGCTACCTGATGGCTCTCGACCATATCGACGAGGTCATCAGCATCATCCGTTCCTCGCAGACCGACTCCGAGGCCAGCAGCCGCCTGATCGAGCGCTTTGGCTTTACGCCCGAGCAGACCACGGCCATCCTCGAGATGAAGCTGCGCCGCCTGACCGGCCTGGAGCGCGACAAGATTCAGGAAGAGCTGGACGGCCTGCGCCGCGCCATCGCCTACTACGAGGACCTGCTGGCGCACGAGGGGAAGATCCTGGGCGTCATTAAGGAAGAGATGCGCGAGATCTCCAAGAAGTTCGGCGATAAGCGCCGCACCGAGATCAGCCATGTCGAGAAGGACCTGGACGTCGAGGACCTCATTGCCGACGAGGACATGGTCGTGACCATCACCCACACCGGCTATGTCAAGCGTATCCCGGTGGCCGCCTACCGCGCCCAGAAGCGCGGCGGCAAGGGCGTCTCGGGCGTCAACCTTAAAGAGGACGACGTCATCGACGAGATGTTCATCGCGTCCACGCACGAGTACGTGCTGTTCTTCTCGAGCAAGGGCAAGGTCTATCGCCTGAAGGTGCACGAGCTGCCGGTGGGTACGCGCCAGGCGCGCGGTACCGCGATCGTCAACCTGCTGCCCTTCGAGGAGGGCGAGAAGATCGCGAGCGTCATCAGCTGCCGCGAGTTCCCTGCCGACGAGTATCTGATGTTTGCCACCAAGAGCGGCATGGTCAAGAAGACCGTGATGAGCGCATATGACCGCAGCCGTCGCGACGGCCTGATCGCTATCAACCTGCGTGACGACGACGCGCTGCTGAACGTGCGCCGCGTGCGTGAGGGCGACAAGATTATCCTGGCCACCACCGCGGGCAAGGCGATCATGTTCTCCGAGGAGCAGGTGCGCGCCACCGGCCGCGATACCAGCGGCGTTCGCGGTATCGGTATGAAGGACGGCGTGAGCGTTCTGGGCATGGAAGTCACTAACGGCAACGGCGATCTGTTCGTCATCACCGAGCGCGGCTACGGCAAGCGCACGCCGGTCGCGGACTACCCGGAGCAGAATCGCGGCGGCCAGGGCGTCTACACCATCCAAATGACCGAGCGTAAGGGTAACCTCGCGGCCATGAAGACGGTGGGCCCGCAGCACGAGCTGTTCATCGTGACGGAGGGCGCGACGGTCATTCGCGTCAAGACCGACGAGATCAGCCAGACCGGCCGCGCCACCCAGGGCGTCAAGATGATGACCGTCGACGACAACGACCGCGTATGCGCCGTAGCCCGCATGACAGCAGCCAAGGAAAAACCCGAAGGCGAAGGTGTCGAGGCCGCAGCCGATACCGAAGAGGCCCCAGTCGACCTAGGCGACGGCAACGACATGCCAGAGGATCTTCTCGACGAGTAAGAGGCCCTAGCTGGTAGAAAATATCAGACCCCATATATCGGCGGTCGGCGCACCTGCGCGCCGACCGCTTTTTTGACAAGCTTGGAGCCCCGTGTCAGACGGCTGGGCGAGATGGGTTAGGTTTGCTGCTCGGGCAGTCCTGCGCAAGACGAAGGCCACATTAAGTGGCCTTCTTTGCGT